>CANJZR010000059.1 GCA_947479075.1 Planctomycetaceae bacterium | reverse complement strand
GGGCCGATGACCAGTGGTACATGCAGGAACTGCGGTGGCGTCCAGCCGAACGCCTCGTACAGCTCCAACTGACGAAAAGCACTCGGAAGCAGATCCGCCCCACGGCACACCTCGGTCACCCCCATCGCATGATCGTCGATCACCACTGCCAGCTGATACGCGGGGGTGCCGTCTTTCTTGCCGATGACGAAGTCACCCAGTTCGCGGGACGGGTGACAGCGGACTTCTCCCTGGAAGAGATCGTTGATGAGGAGTTCTCGATCGCTGACCCGGAGCCGCCACGCATACTCGGCGGTCAGTGACTCCGCAGCTGAGGCGGGACGCTGTGAGCAGGTTCCAGGGTAGAGAGGACCTTCCTGGCCAACATGCGGGGCACTGGCTGCCTCCGAGATATCAGTCCGCGTACAGGTGCAGGGGTAGATGCGGTTGAGGTCAGTCGCCTTTTTCTCCGAAAAAGGACGTCCTGTTTCGGAGAAAAAGGCGACTGTGGAGGACCTCTCCATGCTCCTGAGTGTTCGCAGCGCTGATTCATACAACGCCACCCGCTCAGTCTGGACATACGGCGCATGTGGACCACCGATGTCGGGGCCCTCATCCCAGTCGAGCCCCAGCCACCGCAAGTCATCGATCGCCTGCTGTGCCGCCCCGAGCTTTACTCGCGGCGAGTCGATGTCCTCCATTCGCAAAATCACCCGCCCGCCTCGCGATCGAATCGACAGCCACGCAATCAAATAGGTCCGCGCATTCCCGATATGCTGCGCCCCAGTGGGCGAAGGAGCCAGACGACCAACAAGCGGTGGGGCAGACATCTTTGAGCGTTCAGTTCAGTTTACGGACTCTTCACTGGCTGCAGGTGGATACCTTGAGCATCGCCCGTGAATTCGAGCTGAGCCTGGGCCAAGGCGGCGGACAGGATGGCGCGTAACGTGGTGTCTTTCAGGTCGAGTGTGACTGGATGGTCAAGGCGAGGGTCGTCATGCACCTGGGACAGATCAATGGGCAGGGCCGACATCTCGACGATCTGACGGAGCAGCGTTCTCAGCGGGACGGGTGTCTTCAGTTCAAACCTGGCTACGGCAATCGAGAGTCCTCGGTCGACATCGTATCCCTTCGAGTCGGGGGTGACCTCCACCGTGATCGGAGGATCACTCGCGGGTGTCGCAGCTTCTGGAGGAGTCGGCGGGTCAGCGGGTTCGCCGGGCACACTCGCGTCGAGTGGGAGTCCATCGGCCATCGCAGCCATCCGTCGCATCAGTCGCGGGTCAGTGTCTTTCGACAGGAATCTCACACTGCCATCCGCCATCAGGACGTGCATGCCATCCGCTCGACCGGTCCCCAGATGATCAGGACCTCCGAAGTAGGGCTCAGCGGTCAGGCCCCGTACCGTTTTCGCACCATCGGCCCACGCGGGCGGGTGAGTCTCAACACCGATGACCATCAGCGTGTTGGCGGTTCCATCCTTGATGTCCTCAAGTGTCGTTCGTCGATCGAAGCCGAACACACCTGCTCGCGGATGCGATTTCGCCAGTCGGGCTGCATCAGCTCCGACTCCGGCGACCCCGACGAAGTGCGTGGCAGGAAACCCATCGTCGCTGGCCACAGCTGACACATTCGGGTTCAGGAGTGAAGGAGCCCGTCTGCGGACGAACGGCTCGTTCGCGGGGGCTCGCCATCCGTGCCTGTGTTGAGCGTGAACTGTTTCGGTTGGCTCGGTCTCCTCCCGATACTGAGCCAGCCACCCCAGCAGCTCGTTCACCGGGAGGTCGCCCGCCATCACGCCCGGCGGAAACGCACCGGTCTTGTCGTGATGATTCGCGAGCCAGCCTCCAAGGGCTTTCAGCTGAGACTCGACGGGGTCGACTGGAACTGCCGGTGGAGCGATGGGATCTGCGGGCGGCTGTGGGACGACTGGCGGCTCAGACGCGGGTTCAGCTGGAGCTGCCACCGTGGGCTCTGGGGCTGTGTCGGGAGCCCACAACACAAACACAGCGATACCCGCGATCAGAGTGGCCGCGACCAGTGCAGCTGCCGTCTGAGGGGAGATGCTTCGACGGTTCGACGTAGTGCTTCGCTGGTTAGCGTCGACCGCGAGAGTGGCCTCGACTCGGCCTTCACCGGCGTCCTTGATCTCCAGATCGCTCTCACAATCGGGGCAACGCCAGCGAGTGCCGATCAAGCTGCGATCCTTGAGCCGCAGCCGCGACTGGCACTTCGGGCAGGGAAACTCGAAGCGAAATTCCCGCTGGTCAACCACAACAGACTCCGAAGGGAAATCGACCAGGCAACATCGTCCGGCCTGCCGCAGTGTCTCGAATTCCAGATTTGTCCGCTATGACACTTTGGAGGATCAAGGGCCCGGTGTCAGGCGAACTGGCCCAACATCACTCGCACCGCTTCGAGGGGCAGTCCAACGACGTTACTCAGACTGCCGTCGACCTGTTCGATAAAGACGCTGCCGGCCCCTTGGAGTGCGTAGCCACCCGCCTTGCCGAGTGGCTCGCCTGTGTTGAGGTACCAGTCGAGGTGTACAGCGTCGGTGGCTCTCATCGTCACGCGGGTTTCCACGACCTGTTCCGATCGACGCCCGTCCGGATGTGAGAGGACGACAGCTGTCATCGCCCGGTGAGTCTGGCCGAAGTAGTGGCGGTTGAACCATTCACGCACCGTCTCCTGCCAGTCGGACGTTGCGGGGGGCTGCCCCAGAACGACGAAGGCTCCGGGCGTTCCCGCCACAATGGTCGTGTCAGCAGTGAGCACCAGGGCGTCGCGTGGGCACTCGAGACGGGCCCGGACATTCACGTTCTTCATCCGGGCAATGTGCTGCAACTGGTCAACGATGGCTGCTTCATCGTGCAGTCCCTCGAACCCCGGTTCGTCGGGATCGCTGGGAGGCAGAATCTGAATCCGCTCTTTCGGAACAAGCAGCGACAATAGCTCCTGTCGCCGGGGGGAACGCGAACCCAGGACGATCGGTCGACTCATCGGATGATCGATGTCCGCTGGTTGTGACATAGTGTTGGACGGATCAGTGGCAGCTGGCATCAGAGCGTCTATTTCAAAGGTCGGAGTTGGAAGCGAATGAGTATAACCGGAGAAGAGCCGCAGGGCGTTTATGTGTAGCTGCGACGGGTGCCGGTTTGTTACTTGAGTCAGACGAGTGCTCAAGTACTTACGACGAAACGGAGGAGACATCCAACGTTGCTCGCCCTCGCGTACGCTTCGGGTTGGTCGGTGGCTGGGATCGGTCGTTTCGACGTACTCGGTACCACATCCCCGTAGGCGAAATTGCTGGCTCCACTTAGACTTCGCGTGAATGTCTGGTTGACCTGTTTGGTTCCGAGTTGCCGCCCCGTGTCGAACCCCATCCCTACTCCCTCTGAACACCCATCGCCCACCTCTGGAGCGGAGACACCGCTACGCGAGTCCGCTCCCATGAGTCCGCTGACCTGGGTGGGGCTGACGTGTCTGCTGAGTGTTGCCGCGTGGTTACGGTTGTTGTGTTGTCGCGGTGAGCTGTGGCTCGATGAAGTCTGGACGTGGGATATCTCGCACAAGCTGACCTGGCCGGGTGGTCTGTTTTATCAGCTGCAGGAAGAGAACAATCATTACTTGAACACGCTGATGGTGTGGTTGTTTCGCAATGGGTCGGGTTGGTGGTCCCGATTCCCGGCGGCAGTGTGTGGTGTCGCCAGTGTGTGGCTCGCGTTTCGATTGGGGCGGACAGCGCCGATCCTGCCGAGACTCACGTGTTGGCTGGCCGCTGTGCTGACTGCGGGGGCCTACCTGCTCGTGCATTACTCCTCCGAAGCACGGGGTTACGCCTACGCGGTCTTCTTTGCCGCACTGGCGTTTGACCAGTTGTGGGTGCTGGAATCGTATCGCGGTCAGTTACAGACAACGGGCGATACTCCACGTTCCCAGCGGATCGCAGAGTGGCTGTTCCCGCTGGCCTGTTGCGGCGGTTTCCTGTCACAGCCGATCTTTCTGACGTGCTTTGGAGCGATGGTGGTTTGGCTGTTTCTGCGACTGCAGAAACAAGTCTCGGCGGACCAGCTGTGGCCGTCGTTGATGAGAGTCTTTCTGAAGCCGGGGCTGTTCTTTGTAGTGCTCTATCTGGTCGACCTGAGGCACGCTGCCAACGGGGGCGGGGACCAGTATCCGTTGTGGCGAGTGGTAGTGGAAACCCTCTCGCTGACTGGCGGAGGGCCATTTCGTGGCTGGTTGGCGTTTGTCGTGGCGGGGCTGGTTCTGGCGATCTTCATTCACGGATTACGGGTGTTCGCACGAGAGGGGGATGATCGCTGGATCTTCCTGCTGCTGGTCGTCGTCGTGATGCCACTGGGATTGCTCGTTGTTCTCCGGCGAGCCGAGATCTATCCGCGGTACTTTCTGATTGCGGTCTTTTTTCTGATTCAGTCCGCTGCGATCGGGCTGTCTGATCTCTATCGACGAGGACTGGTGCCGCGTGTTCTGGCCAGCGTGGGGCTGGCCTGTGTGATGTTCGGTTGCGGACAGCATGTCGGTCAGCTCGCCGAAGTGGGGCGAAATCAATACGTGCCGATTCTCGAGTTGCTCGCAGAAAGAGAACCTTCATCGACGATCCAGATCCGAAGTGATCACGACTTCCGACATCCTCTGATGTTTCGATATCTCCTGCCGCAGGCCGACATGCGGGGCAAGACGCTCATCCATGTGAATCATGAGAACGTCCCCGTAGAAGGCACCGAGTGGCTGTTGACTCACAGCCTGGATGTCGACTGGACACCACCAGCGTCTCGCGAAGTGCGCGGGGTCGTTTACGAGTTACAGAGTTTCCGGCCGTATGCGGGTCTGTCTGGCTGGGGACTGGCGTTGTACCAGCGTGCGACGCCCCGTACCGATGTCCCGGCAGTGCCACGAGGAGGACAGAGTCGTTAACCCCCGGCACGTGGAAGCAATGGGTTCTGCCAGTGTCTGTTCGCGATCCCCTGATGCCGGGAGCCTCACTGCCACCTCAGAATGTTCGCGAGTTGGTCGTTATTCCATTTGAGCTTGCCCAGCCACTCGGATCATTCGTTTATGTCTCATGAAATCTCCTCGCTTGCTGTGACCGCGTTCGATCCAAAGGGATATCAGTATGGGGGCTGGGTGATTGCCGGGATTGTCGGCTTCTTCTGTGTGCGTCTCGGCATTGGCTACTGGGCAGCCAGGAAGGTCAAGACGGCGTCAGATTATGTGCTGGCCGGTCGTGGCCTCCCCATCTACATGACCTCTTCGTCGATCATGGCGACATGGTTTGCCGCTGAAACTCTGATGGGGGCGAGTACCGAGGGATACCGCTATGGACTCCAGGGAGCGATTCTCGATCCCCTGGGAGCGGTGCTGTGTCTGCTGATTTCGGGGATGTTTTTTGTTCGGTTGATGAGGCGAGCAAGGTATCTGACAGTCGTTGACTTCTTTTCCAAGCGATTTGGAGCAGAGGTGAATCTGATTGCTTCCCTGCTGCAGATCGTCGCGTATGCCGCGTGGACTGCCGCACAGTTTGTCGCAGGTTCGCATGTGGTACACAGCCTGCTCGGGTGGCCTGAATGGACGGGGATACTGCTCGTGGGAGTGGTCGTGACCGGATACACAACGATGGGGGGCATGCTGGCCGACACCCTGCTGGACTTCATCCAGATGTTCTTTACAGCTGGGGGAATCACTGCTGTGTTCTTGTTCCTGTTGAAAGAAATTGGGGGATGGGACGGGCTGCTGGCCTGTACGGACACGCTGTCGGTGAAAGGCCAGCCGTTCACGATTCTGCCGATCCAGGGTTCTGGGTTTCTCGGCTATACGGGGCTGACGGGGTGGCTCTACTGGATCTCAGCCTGGATCACGATCGGCTGGGGGAGCATCGCAACTCAGGACTTGATGCAGCGGTCGATGTCGGCCCGGAATGAGGCCACATCGGTCTGGGGCAGCTACATCGCGGCGGCGCTCTATCTGGTGTTTGGCATCATGTCGCCATTGATCGGGATCATGATGTTCAAGCTCGATCCTCCGACGTTGAACAAGGAACATCTGGAGGGGCTGCTGGTGGTTGCTTCGCAGACCTACCTTCCCGTCTGGATCAATGTGCTGTTCATGGCGGCGCTGACCTCCGCGATGATGAGTACCTCCGACAGTGCCATCCTCGCTGCTGCATCGGTATTTACCGAAAACGTTCTAGCGTCCCTCTCCAGGAAGGCGGTCGATGAGGTTCAGAAACTCTGGTGGACGCGTGTGATGGTCCTGGTGATCGGAGGAGCATGCATCGGTATCGCATGGATGATTGGGGATTCCTACAACCTGGCCATGATTGCCGGGTCACTGCTGCTGGTGGGTATGACCGTGCCGTTTGTTTGCGGAATGTACTGGCGCCCGGCAAATCGTAGCGGAGCCCTGGCGTCGATTATCGGCGGAATCGGAAGCTGGGTCGCCGGCGTGTTTTACTATCTGCCGGAGACGCAAGCGGTCAACACGGTCGAAGGGACTGTTGTCTGGGATGAGGCGGTCTGGGACGCCGCCTATATCGCTTCGCCAATTGCCGTGGCTGTGTCACTACTGGCCATGGTGGTCGTGACTCTCGTGACTCAGAAGTCAGAGCCCCCACTGCCGCTCACTGATGTCGATGGAAACCCACTGGCTCTCGAAAATCGGTTGGGGTGGGTTTCCTTGTGGAGTGTTCTGAGCAAATCGGGCCCATGAGCACGGGGGGGGGGGACTTTCTGCTTGGGAACCAACTGGTGCAGTTGGATGAAATCATTCCACCAAATTTTTATCCGTTTTCCCGGATAACCAGACTGTCGAGCGGAAGATCGCGCACTTTCAGGGCATCACTCTTGATGCCAGGCACCAAGAGCAGTAGTGTGGAGGGTCAGGAAAACGAATTGGATTCGGCCGTATCAGTGCGGCTTGTGTGCCTTTAATTCGTGGCAGGTTGAGCGGGAGGTAGCGATGGCGTCATCACGAGCGGAGATTGTGGCGGAGATTCTCTATGGTTTGAAGAAGGAGGATCAGTACGCCACCCTCTCTTCGATCGCCCGAAGGGCGGGGTTCAGCCCGGGCTCGAACTGTCGTACGATTGCCGCCTGTATGACCACGATCCAGAAGGACTGGCCGCATCTCGAGTTCTGGCGAGGGATCCATGACGATGGCGTCGTGCTGAAGAACACTCCGCAGGCCGAAGCGCTCCAGGGGCAGGGGATCGAACTCCGCGACGAGGGGGAAAACTGGACGATCATTCTCGCTGAAGACAAGATCGTCGTCTGGGAAACGTCTCTCGATGGCAAGGCAATTCCCGTCAAGCCCGCAGCTGGCTGAGTGCTGAGAAATCAGTCATTTGAAATTGATCCACTCAAAAGGGAGGCGACATCTGTTGCCTCCCTTTTTGTGTTTGACGTGGTTTGTCGACAACTCGATCGCACCGTAAGGCGATTGGGAGGGAACCACGAAAGACACCAAACACACGAAAGAGGGGATGGGGTGCTGGGGCTGACGTGATGATGAATTACGGGCGGTCAAGCGGCTGGAGCTGGCCGCTGGCAGCATCAAAGAGCCAGGGCTTGCGATCCGGGAAGAGGGCAATTGCCTTTTGCAAATCGGCCTCTGATGCGGGTGCCCGAGCCCTCAAGATCGTCGCGTCGAGACGTGGTGTGTTGTAGACATAATCGATATGCCGATCGGCGGCATCAGCTCGGATGAAAACGATGGCTCGGTCGGGGATCCGCTGATGGAACAGCTCCACAACCTCGGCGTACTTGGACCGTGGATAGCGCAGCTCAATGAGCCCCACCGGGACGCGTCCCGGCCAGAGCGGCGGAAGCGTTAGCCAGGCTGTCGCCAGTGAGGTGAGCAGGACTCCCCCCCACCACCAGCGGAGCGCGGTGTGGCCAGTCTCGCGGCATTGGTGGACGAAGTCGGCGGTGACCACGCCCAGTGTAATTGCCCACAGCGGGGCTGTCTCAAATACATAATGCCACCCCATGATTCCCTCGAACCAGTACGGGAGATGCACGATGTGCAGGCTTACGATCGAGGCCACGATCAGCTTGAAGTCACCGCTCCAGCGACGCCAGTTCCAGATGATCCACACCACGACGAACGCCATCGGGACCAGCCCCAGCGTCCAGCGCCCGCTAGCCACCGCTCGAACCCCCATTTTGCGGATCGCCAGCGGCAACGTCAGGTTCTCGGCCCAACGGTCGTAATTGTCGAGGACCTTCGGACCGAGATGCTGTTCGCCCCGCTCGACATTGTTAAACCCATACACATGCCGAGGGGTGTAGATGTCTGTGTAGAGTTGGTACGGCGACTCCAGCAGCTTGCCTGTGATTGATCGGTTGTATGCCATCTGGATCGCGATCCCGACCAGAATCGGCAGCCCCATAACGACGATGATCAGCCGGGGTGAAGGACGCGTTGAGTTCGTCGTCTCCAGCGGAGTGTCGCCACTCTTCGTCGGCCACAGATCACCCGACTGAGCGGCCCACCAGAACAGCCACACCCCAAACGGCAACCCCACCCCCGCAGCTGTCATCGGCCGGCAGAGCATCGCGTACGAGAGCCCGAGTCCTGCAAAGAACGACGAGAGCAGGGCATGTCCTTGCCCCGTTTCACAGACTCGGCGGAGTCGCATGATCGCGACCAGAAAAAGACTCAACCCGACGAGTGTGGGGTGATGCGCCAGATAGGTCTGGCTGAACAGACACAGCCCTGGACTGAACGCGACGGCCAGACCGGCCACGACACGGGCCGTCCGCCCGGCCATCTCCCCCGCCACAATCGAAGCGGCGACGGCGACGATCCCCTGTGCGATCCACTGGCCCCAGATCGCTCCCATCTCATGGAAGACGGCGAACCACGCCCCCGCACCCGGGAAGTACCGGCTGGCGAATCGTCCCTCATTCAGGACGTGGACCTGATCGAACAGTTGGGGCATCGCTTCGAAGCTGGGGTAGGAAGTTCGACCATCGAGGAAGGTCAGAGCCTGAAACAGGTAGCTGAATTCGTCGTGGTAGGCGGGGGGCAACTCCCTCATCTCCCACCCGGCGGACGCAGCCACAGCGACGGCCAGAATCCCCAGCCCCAACGAAATCCCAGAGTCGAGCAGTCGTTGCGAGAGGGGAAACCCATCCGCCGCGACCTTCTGTGCCCCCCCTCGACGAACCCCTCTTGCCAGCCATATCATCAGTCCAGCCAGGAAGATCGGGAGAAACGGCAGCCAGTCGGCCTCTCGTCCGCTCAGCCAGCCACTGAGTGCTTCTTCACGTAAGACAGGGTTCGCCCAGCGTGCAGCTTCGAACCCGACGATCAGCAGCAACGTCACCGACCAGGCAACCCAAAAGCTGGGAAAACGGTTGGAATGGGAGGTTTGGGACATGCCGCACATTCAGATTGAGACATTCGGGCAGGTTCGGATACCCTCCGCGTGTTCGCTCGGGGCAGTTTTCGCCGATCGCAGTGTCTGCGTTGGTCGATGACTACTCAAGAGTGAAATGGTGTGCGACTCACCGGGTGGGTGATCCTTTCCCACCGCTCGTACCTCCACCACGCGCGAACAGGCTCACCATGAGCACAACACTGAGAGCATCCATGGACGGACGCAGCGACATCCCCGGAATGCGGATCGGCTTGTTCAGCCTGCTGCTGATGCTGGTCTGCGGCACGGCTTCGGCCATCGAGCCGAAGGCCAAGACCCCTGCCGGTTCACGGGACGCGGTTCGCTTAGCGGCGTTGAGCTTTATTGAGCCCAACGGCACGCAGCGCGAGGTCATGGAAGTCTGGTCGAATGGGACAGTGAAGGCGTTCGAGCTGAGCGGCACTCCCCAGAACCCGGTTCAAATCACTCATACCGACCGGCTGTCGCCCACGGAGCTGCGTTCGCTGCATCAACAACTGATCGAAGACTACCAGCTGGCAACGCAAACCAGCGATCGACTGCGCGAGGCGATCAATGTTGCCAGCGTCGAGCAACAGCTGTCGGCGAATATCGAAAGTGCTGCAGCCTCCGAGATCGGGGTTCTGGTGGGGCGGGAGTGGCGAACGGTCACCTGCCCGGCGGTCTCGATTCTGGCGACGCGATTTCCCCAGGTGACCGAAGTCCAGAACTTCGCCGCAGCTCAATCGCGGTTGCAGAACATCGCAGCTGTGGCGCTGCTGGGCGGTGCTCGAGCTGCTGATCAGCAGGCCGCCACCGCGACGCACAAGCTGAAGGAGATGCACCCCGAGGCGGGCGTGATTACTCGCCGCGATCTGCTGATGGTCCGCCGACTGCCGAACGAAAGCCGGATCGTGCAGTTCCGCTATGCCGGACCACCTGGCGCGGATGAGGGCTATCTCGTCAACATGACCCAAAGCCCCGAAGGCCCGACCCGCGTGAGCGTCATGGACTCACCGACCGTGGTGAGGTAGTACGACGGGCAATCGCCGTAGGTCAGGCTGTGCCTGATCAAGCTGTTTGGTTTGCCCCTCCGTCACGCGAGTCAGGCTAGGCCTGACCGACCTCAACTTGACGATTGATCGGTCGGCCTGCCGATTCGCTGGCCGCCCGGATTGGGTCATTTGGATGAGTATGTGTGCCATGTACACAACGGACACACAGGTTGAAGCTTCTAGTGCCTACGGCTCCTGGCCAACAAGAATGCCGAGGTCCTCTGCACAGAGTTATCGTTCCTTGTCCGGTTCGGAATGCCTAAAAGACACTGTCTGAAAGATGTTTAGTCGATAACAGTTCAGGTACTATCTGTAAATCACTCTGGGCAGTTCGAATTGATTCGCCTGCAGCCCATCTCATGAGCAGCTCTGCTCTTCGGGCTCCAGGCTCATGCAGAGGTAGATCGCATGTTCGAGGTCCCATTTGTATTGAAGATGTTCCAAAGTATTACCACTGCCTATCTCACCCTTCCGGTAATCTTAATTTACTTTATGCAACGGTTTCGGCGGGATATGCAAATCCTCCCCTTTGATCCTAAATTGGTCCCTGGCTCGAAGAAGATGGCCCGATACTTCGACGAAGCGATCGAAGCGATGGCGGAAATCGGTTTCGAGTGTCTCGGTGAATACGCTCTGCCCGACCTGATGCCAAATTCAAAGGCTGTTTCACAAATCTATCGCAACGTCACCACTCGCGAAACAGCAATGGTCAACAGCATCTGGGGGATTGCGAATGGAGCGATCGTCTCTCGAATCCAATTTGTAGAGTTCATCTGTCGCTTCGATCATCCTGAGATTCATCTGATTCAGACCAACAACACAACAATGCCGGGAGCTTTTCCCGACGCCCCTCCCGAACTCAACTTTCGACTTCCTCAGATGACGCAAATCGAGGATCTATATACCTGTCACAAGCGACTGATGGAACGGCATGCTCCACATGCTCGTCGAATATTACGACTGGACGAGGAGTTTCAGGGTGACGCTCAGGAATTCCTTCGACAGGTTGTGTTCGTCGAATGTTTCGATCGACAAGTCTCGACTGGTTACTTGCAGAAGACAGGGCTTGGGTGGAGGCCTACGGTGTATGGGGCAATGTTCATCACCAGGAAGGAGCTGTGGCCGTTTAAAACCCTGCGTGTCGCTTTCCTAAAACGCCGCGGGCGCAAACTCGAAGCCGATCTTGAAGAGCAGTTCGGCCCGATCCACGAGTAATGCGGTTTCCTGATTAGCGACGATGGTCTGCAGCCACGTAGGGCAGGCTGTTACTGATCATTCTGCTTGGTTGTTTTCTGGCACGCGAGCGTCAGGCCGAGCCTGACCTACCTCTATTGCCTGTTCAATCCAACTGGGGAATCAAAAACGTCCCATCCGCATTGCGTTGAGTCGGAACAATATCAACGACCGCGTTGAAATTCAGCGGGCCGTAGATGTGGGGGTAGAGGCTGCCAGCTG
>CANJZR010000058.1 GCA_947479075.1 Planctomycetaceae bacterium | reverse complement strand
GGCTTTGGACCTTCGGTAGTCCTGCCCTCAACCTCGCTTCCAGCGTCCCGACAACAAGAATGTGACCAGCCCCAGTACCAATGCACTGCCGAGTAAAACGGTGACTTCTTTGCGTAAACTGGAGGGCTGTGACTGGAACCAGAACACTTTCTGATATCCATCCAGAGCCCACGCGTTAAAACTCCACTTGCCGATTTCCTTCATGCGATCGCTCATGACAAAACGCGGGATCATACTCCCGCCGACAGCTGACATACTCAGGATCAGAACGACCGAAACGGCATTCAGCTGAGAACGTGATTTGCAAATCGTGGCCAGGCACATCGCGAAGCTGGCCGTTGCCGCTGCGGTGCTGGTTGTCATGATGCAAAAGCCAGCAAAGTGTTTGCCTAAGTGAATGTGGAAGACCGCCTCTGCCCAGAGAAACATGATCGTGATCTGCAAACACCCCATGATAAATATTCCCAGCCACTTCCCGCAGAGAATCTGGAACAGTCCAGCCTGGCTGACAAGGATACGATCGAGTGTTCCGGATTCGGCCTCATCGAGAAGTGAGGCGGCATGGCCAGTGGCCGAAAAGAGCAGGAACAGCACGGCAATTCCAGCAGCATACATCGCGATCCGAGGGTTCTCCTGCGTGTCGGCTTGAGGGGTTTCGACAATGACACGGAACGCCCCTTCAGTCTGGCTGTTCGGCCGCAAAGTGGCGGTCGCATGTGACTCCACGGTTTCCGGATCGGCAAGACTGACTTTCCCTGAAAATGGAGTGAAGTCATCTTGAATCGGCAAGAAGTCGGGACCTTCCCCGATCTCTGTGAAGACTGCGGAAGGCTCCGGCATCGACGCGACCACAGGCCCATCGCTTGCCGGTGGCTGACTGTCAGACTGTGATTCCATCCCCGGCACACGTGCTCTTGGCGTTCCTCGTGAGATGTCTTTTCGGCTCTCCTGAAGCTGCATCATTTGCTGACCGACGAAGGCGGCCTGTTTTTGAGCGAAGAACCCGTTGATGATGGAGGTGACCATGGCAACAGCCATCGGGTTCTGCCCATCGCTCACAAGCGAGACCGTACAGGCGGGATTCACAACTGTGTTCGATAAAGTCTCCGGGAACTTCGCCGGGAGTTTGACAATCAGGTCATACTTTCCTGATTGCTGCGCGCGAGAGATCTGTGCGGACACAGCCTCTCCATCAAGTCCCGCTACGGCGGTCGACTCCGCAGGGTCTAAGGCGGGAAGTGAAGAACACTCCAATGAAGAGTTCGAATCGAGAAACTCTCTCAGCTCTGTGGCGAGTCTCGTAGACGGGGTAGTCACCCAGCCGACTCGCAACTTTTTGTCCGACCCCGAGGAGATTCCATTGCTAAAAATCGCGGCGAAGATGCTGAAGAAAATCACCGGCATCACAAAGACGAGAACCAACTCCAAAGGGTTGTTTCTCAAACGCAGATATAGAATGCGAAGGACCGTCAGAATCATTCCCGAAGACTCCTTCCGGTTAGTTCCAGAAACACATCCTGTAGCCCCAAGCTGCGTACATCAATATGGCTCGGCTGTTGGTCGATCTTTTGCAACACAGCCAAAACGACAGGCAGTTCCTGCATCGACTGCATCATGCATGTGGCACTGGTGCGAGGTTGGTCGAATGCAAACCTCGGCAATCGCCACTTACAGGGAAGGTCGAAGCGCAGGGTCACCCTGTGTGGGCACCCGACCGTTAGCTCCACGAGTTCGGCCAGTGTTCCCTGAGCAACGATCAGGCCGTGATCCATCACCACAATCCGATCGCATCGCATCTCAACTTCATCCAATTGATGTGTAGTCAACAACAGTGCGGAACCCTGAGCCGTCAACTCTTCCAGCATCGAGTAGATGCGTTCGCGACTTTGAGGATCGACTCCGACCGTGGGCTCATCCAGCAGCAAGATCTGAGGACGGTGCAGCACACTGCATGCAATGTTCAATCGGCGTTGCATGCCACCAGACAAGGTCCGGGTGAGTGAGTGAATTCGATCAGTTAAGGCGGCCCATTCCAACACCTCTTTGATTCGCTCTTTCAGGACTCGACCGGTGACTCCTTCGAGTCGGCCAAAGACCTCCAGGTTTTGCAGTACCGTCAGATCTGGATAGATCGCAAGATTTTGTGGCACTAGCCCCAATCGAACATTACTTTCCGAGACGGATGATGTGGGCAAGGAATGCCGGGAAATCGTCCCTGAATCGGGCTTCAATAGACCGCTGATGCACCTGATCATGGTCGTTTTGCCCGCTCCATTGGGACCAAAGAGTCCGAGCAGTTCGCCGGGAAAGAGCTGGAGTGAAATCCCTTGGAGGGCGTCTCGCTTTCGGTAGGTCTTCCGTACGTTGTCGAGCGTCAGAATGGGAGTGCCAGTTGCCGTGTTTTCTTCGGTCATGGGCTGCTCACCTCGTAGCGACGTTGCCGCCACTCTACCTCCCGGCCACGATACTTTCGCAGGAGCGCGGTCCACTGGATGATCAGGAACAGCATGATCGAAAGCGGATTCAGCAAGCCTGCCAGCCACGCCCGGTCGTACTTCCCGCAGCAGATGAAGCGAGGAAGCGAGGAAAGCACACAGCTGGCAATCATTGGCCAAACGAGTGAGTCATGGACGTAACCGATCAGAGCAGCGATCGCCAGGAGCCACGGCGATATGAACGCCAGCAACATCACGAGGGTCATCACGGGGAGCAGTGGCATGTTTGCGAATCCCTCGCTCGCATTCTTCAGCAGCCCGGACCAGGTCTCAGAAAATGTTGTATACATGCGGCACGTTGCGATGTCCGAAGCATCAAACAGGTCGGTTTTCAGCCCGGCGGTACGGTACGACCGTGGCAGCATGATGCCGTCATGCAGTGACTTCTTGATCGAGCTGTGGCCACCACTTTTGTCATAGGCCTCTTTCGTCGTCAGAAAAAACTGTCCGCATCCCGCAGCGGCTTCCACACTGCGAGTGGTTCTCATAAGGCGAAAGGGAAGGAAACACAGGAGTATGAGATGGATGAGCGGGATCAGCAGTTGCTCGCCGAATGTGACGACTCGCTGCAGGGGAAATCCGCTGAGTAAGCTGGAATTAGTACATCGTCGATGGAGGATTGCTCGTCGCAATCCGTCGACAGACAGGGTGACATCGGCATCCAGAAACACCAGTTCGGGATACCGGGCCTGCTGGGCGAGCTGCCAACACGCAAACTGCTTTCCACTCCATCCGGCCGGGACAGGGATTCCAGGCATCAAGCGAACGTTTGAGTACTTCTGCGAATACTCAAGTACAACCCCACCCGTGCCATCCTCACTCTCGTCGTCCAGGACGCACACTTCACAGGTGATGCCCTCGCTGCGCAGCACCGAATCGAGCAACCGACCAATCCTCAGGACCTCATTGCGAGCTGGGATCAGGACGGACACCTGCATGTCATTTGCGACGGCGTCCGCATTGCGCCCCCCGACTTTTGGAGCCCTGCGAAAGTACGTCAGGTTCCATACGAACATCCCAAAAACAAAAGCAGTGACACTCAAGGTACTCCACACGAGTCCCGTCAGTACGACAGCGATCATGTCCGCTCTCCTGGTCTGACCATCTGAACCGGAATCGGCTCGGGACTGTGACGTTCTTGAAAACGCTGGCCTCGAATCCACACCATCATGCGCTGAAACGACTGGTAAATCCCGCCCACTCCCGCACGTCCCAGAGCGAGTGTCGAGAACGCTGTCGCATCCCGTGCAATTGCCCGCTGTGCCAGAGACTTTTGTGTTGCGGCGAGTGACTCCTGCAGCACCAGCGTTCGCTGCTCTCGATCAACCGGTAGCATGCTGCAATTCAGAGGGAAGGCGAACTCAACCAAAAGCTCCGGACAGCGTTCGTTCCAAAACGTGTACTCAATCGCCATCGTCAGGATTGAGCCCTTGAATTGATGATCGACCAAATGGCTCAAACCAGACAGGAATGGTGCCGGATGGCGGACATCATGGAAGCTGCCGGTGGGGGTTATCCAGAGTATTGAGTCTGGCGACTTCAGCACCTCCTGGCTGCTGTTCAAAAACTCTTTCGCTCCCGCGACCGAATCACGAGTCACGGGGAAAAAACCCAAGCGTTCCAAGATCGGATAATGTTGCAATGCCTCGGCATCCATCGGAGCATAAAACCTTCGACTGGGAAACAACAGGTCTGTCATTAACACGACCGTCATTGGATCCCACCAGCCGGGGTGATTTAAGAAGCAAATCACAGATTCCGTCGGCAGTTGTTCCGTATACGACTTGCCAGCGCAACGTACTGCGTTGAAATTCCGGCGGATGAATCGCCGCACGTAACGACGGAAACCCCAATTCAGGATGCGAGAGAGAGCGCTGGCCATGCGTTTCATACTTTCCTGAAAAGAGGCTAGCCCTTGGCTCGCGTCCACCAGTGACTAAGCTGCCGCACTCGGCACTGAAGAAGTGAGCGAGTCTGATTCGACACCTCGCAGATCCTGGTCGACCGTATCCGCCGCGATCCAACCGGACATCATCACCATCGGCATACCAGGACCGGGGTGGGCGGACCCCCCCGCCAGATAGAGTCCCTTCAGTTCTTTCACTCGGTTGGCGGGTTTAAATGCACCCAGGAAGCGGCCATGACTGGCTAAACCATAGATCGCTCCATTCAGAACGTGATATCGAGTGTGGATGTCCTGAGGCGTCAGTGCGTGTTCCACTTCGATACGGTCTTCAATGTCTTCCAGACCGGCGGTCACCTTCAGTTTTTTGAGGATCACGTTGCGGTACGCTGGAAACATTGCATTCCAGTTATGATGTCTTCGCAGGTAAGGTGTATGGACCAGGACGTACAGGGCCTCTCCTGTTCCTGGGGCCACTTTGTCCCCCGAGAGCGACGGTGCACAGACATAGCAGGTCGGGTCAGCTGCGGGTTCTCCCTGCTGGTAGATCTGCTGAAACTCAACATGTGGATCCTGACTGAACACAAAATTGTGATGCAGAAGGTGCTCGTATTTCTCACGCAAGCCGAGGTACAGCACGACGCCCGAGCAGGCCGCCTCGTACTTTCGCTTCGAGAGAAACCGCTGGGCTACATTCTTTGGCAAGAGCTCTTCACAGGTGCGGACACAATCCGAATTCGACACCACGGATTGTGCTTTGAGCGAGTGCCCATCGTCCAGCGTAACCCCCGTGACATGCCCTGCCTGGCTATCAATCGAGATGACTTTACGCCCCGTGATATAATTGACGCCTAGTTCTCTCCCCAGCTGCACGAGAGCGTTCGGGATCGCGCGGGTGCCACCGACCGGGTACCAGATCCCCTCATTGGTTTGCATGTGAGCGATCCCACACAGCACTGCGGGTGATGCTTCCGGCGAAGATCCCACGTACTGGGTGAAATGATCGATCATCTGCGCGATACGCTGATCTGGGATGTGAGACCGCACCAGCCCGGCCACCGTACGTCCCATTCGCAGGCTCAATACATCACGCAAGACTTTGAGCGAAAACGATTGCTTGACATCGATTGTGTCAGCAATCCCACCGACACTTTTCCAGAAGAAGAAACGATTGGAGACTTCATCCAGTTGCTTGGAGATCTCCATGAACTTCTCATAGCCCAGACTCGTGCGTTCGGAGCCCGTGAATGCCTGCAAACGGTCCTTCATGTCTGGAAGTGATTCGACCAGGTCAAATTGAGACCGGTCTGAGAAGAAGCAACGCCACTGTGGATCGAGTCGTACCATCGTGACGTAATCGTCCAGCGACTTTCCCGCCTCTGAAAAGACGCGCCGCAATACCGAAGGCAGGGTCAGAATCGTCGGCCCCATGTCAAACCGATAACCCTTGTCTTCCAGCAGCGCGGCTTTACCGCCCAGCCATTCGTTTTGTTCCACGACGGTCACTGCGTACCCGCGAGCCGAGAGGGTGCAAGCAGCTGCCAACCCTCCGAGACCACTGCCAATCACGATGACGTCCGTTTGAGTGTTCATGTGTCACCATCTGCTGAGGTCTTGCGAAACTTGAGTTGTGAAAGAACGGAACGGATCAGACCCGGTACGATCCTGAGTGAGTGCAGAGCACTTGCGGAGTGTTCTAGCTGAATCAATTGTTCCAGCACATCTGCATCCTGTGGCGTTGGTAATTGAAGATGCGGTTTGAACCAGGCACGCGTGGAAACAACCGACTTCAGCTGAGTCATCTCCAGGAGTCCAGCAGCTCCGCGAGTCATTCCATGTCCGCTCCGACCTCGACCACCAAACGGGACACGAGGGTCCGCCGTGGGGACGATCAAGTCGTTAACCGTGACGCATCCCGCGTGAATGCGGCGAGCGAATTGCTGAGATCTTGCAGGAGAACCAAAGACCGACGCACTCAGCACCAAGGGGCACTGGGCATGCTCACGTAGAGCCTGCTCTTCGTCAGCGACTCGCAGAAAGGACAATACTGGAGCAAACAGGTCAGCCCGTGCGATGGACATGTCGGACGTCACGCGGTCGAGGATCGCCACACCGCTGAGTTCCATTTGATCACCGGCGGAATGCAATGAGCCGTGCAAAAGTTGGGCTCCTGCCAGAATCGCCTCCTGAATCCTGTCAGCGACGAAACGCAAAGTCTGGAGAGGAGCACCTCCCGTTGGTGGACCACGGTCCTGTGCATTCGGCCGGGCATCGAGTTTCTGTTGGAGCAGAGGCAGAATCCGATCGGTCATTACATCAGTGGCAAAGACGCGACGTGGAGCCATGCAGGTCTGGCTCCGGTTCATGGTCAGTCCGAATACCAGACAATCACTCACCAGTTCTGGATCGGCGTCATCTAGGACGAACACTGCATCGCACCCGGAAAGTTCCATGACTGCTGGTGTCGTCGATGCTGCCAGCTGATGACTGACGGCTTGTCCCGAAGTCGCGGACCCGGTCAGAAACACCTTGTCAACACCCAAGCGGATCGCCGCGGCGGCGGCTTCAAGAGCTTCCGGCAGGATCTGTATCACCCCTGCAGGCAACCCCACCGATTCCGCGAGTTCGATGAGAGTTTGCATAGCCAAGGTGCAATTTGCCGCCGGCTTCACCAGGACGCTATTTCCCGCAGCGACCGCCTGCAGGACCTGAATTCCTGGAAGCATGAGTGGGTAATTCGAGGGACCGATGACCAGCACGACGCCCAGCGGCTCGGGAATCAATTCGACCGAGGTTCCCCATAACCAAGTCGGGCGAGAACGTTTGCTCGCCTTGGTTGCCCTCAGGATTCCTGCGGCCTCGTTCTCAAGGAATCGGCAGGCATCGAGTAGTGGCAAGACCTCAGCTGCGAGTGTTTCGGCGAGATTCTCTCGGTCCACAACGGCCGCGAGAGAGCGAGGATCCTTCGCAATGTCGTGCCGCAGAGCAGTGAGAATCCGGAGTCGATCACGAATCGCCAGACGGCTCCATGCAGTTTGTGCCCGTCGCGCACACACCAGTTTGGATTGCACGACGCCTTCTAGAGGCTCTGTCGGGGACGAGCCTGTTCCTGTTGTGGATTCGCTCGCATGCAGACACAACCGGTCGGCGAGGGATGCACGAAGTCGTGATACTTTGGCCACTTCGGATTCGACATGCCCCATCACGCCACCCTCCGTTGAGCCGGGGGGGTTTTCGAGGCTGTCAAGGGACATCTGGAATGGCCTGCGAACTCCAGCTTCAAGTGTTGACACATCAGATGAGCGGAAATTCGAGCCGATTCATAAATGACTGGCAGGCCGCTGCCAGGGTGAGTTCCTCCCCCCACCAGATAGACCTGCTTCAGATCGTCGAAATGATTGCGAGGTCGGGCGTGCAGCATCTGCCCCAGATTGTGTGCCAGGTTGAACGTGGCACCTCGGTAAATCTGATAGCTGTGCTGCCAATCATTCGGCGTCACCATTTTCTCGAATCGAATGCGATCTTTGATATCGGGCAGTCCCACTTTGGCCAGTTGCTGGATGACGCGGTCGCGGAACATTTGGCTTTGTGACGGCCAGTCGATCTTCGAACTCTGATTCGCCACCGGAACGAGAACATACAGCGTACTCATGCCCTCCGGGGCCAGCGTGGAATCGGTGACACCTGCATTCTGCACGTAAAACGAAGGGTCTTCGGACAGCACCTGCAATCGATCGATCTCGTCCAGATTTCGCTGGTAGTCCTTGGAGATGTAAATCGTGTGATGTTGCAAATCGTCGTACCGTCCCTCGATGCCCAAGTACAGCATGAAGGTGGAACAAGAGTACTTACTCTTTTCGATCCGCTGATCGGGCCACTGTCTCCGCAAATGATTCGGGACGAGATGCTGCATCGCTTGAGCGAAGTCGGCGTTGATGACGAGCGAATCAATCATGTGGTTGCCCGTTCGGGTCCGCAGTCCCACCACTTTGCGGCCTTCGAAATGCAACTGCTCCACGGGTTCGTCCAGACGAACATCGACACCCATGTCTCGAGCGATCTCCGCCATTTTCTCGCTGACCGCAGCACAACCTCCCTGCGGGTGGAAGACGCCGTACTCATATTCCAGAAATGCCAGAATCGAGAAGAGGCTGGGACACTGAAATGGTGACATTCCCAGATACTTCGACTGAAACGAGAATGCCGTGATCAGACGTGGGTCCTTAAAGTGCCTCTCTAAGTCACCCGCCACGGAAAGCCAAGGTCTCAGCCAAGGAACAGCCTTCAGTACCGAGGGACGCAGCAAATCGAACAAACTGTTAAACGGGGACTCCAGAATCGGGCGAAAACGTTCCAACTTCACTCGATTTTCATTCATGTATCGTTCGAAGGAATCGGCATCTTGCGGCGCAATGCGGGAGATTTCAGCGTGCATTCGCCTCAAATCCGAAGTTGCGTCAATCCGTCCGCCCGCCCCGAACTCCAACCGGTATTGAGGATCGAGCCGCGTCATCGGCACCTCATCCCACAAGTTCCGTCCTATCGATTGAAAGATTTCTTCGAGAACACGCGGGTACAGAAAAAAAGTCGGCCCGGTATCAAATCGGAATCCCTGAGCTTCGATGGCCGAGCACCGTCCTCCGACGCGACCTGCCCGCTCAAACACTGTGACATCAGCTCCGGCCTGAGCCATGAGCAGGGCATTCGCCAAGCCGCCCGGTCCAGCACCTACAATACCGACCCGCTTCCTCTTGCTAATCATCCGTGATATCGCCTTGCACTAGGATGACCCTGGATGTCTCTTCACCAAGGGGTAGGTTGAGGCCGTCGGATTCTTGTGGTGGCAACAAAACCTGTCAATTGCAATTGCGGTTTTGCAAGAGCAGTCGCCAGTTCGCCTTGCTGCCGGAGCGCTAAGCGGCCTCGCCCGATCAGATGAAAGTGTAGATCGTTTCGGTCGGGAGCCCACATCGCGTTCCCTCGCAATTCGGGAACGAATGGTTGCTCCGAGTTGACCAGATGTCTGGTCGGACCATGGAGTTGCCGACACCAGAACATCCCCCTGAACCGGCTTCTGGCAGCGTGGGCCGCAGAAGAGTCGGAACGAGATCAAGGTGATGATCTGCTTGCCGTTCGCCATCAACCGGATAGCAAACTTGGTCTTCACGCCGATCGAATTCTGAACGCGGAACATGCCGCTGGCAGTTATGGACATTGTGATCGCCTAGCCTACGTTTATTTGTAGGCAAGGGGATCTGGTCGCATTACCGCTGGATGATTCTGGCCCAGATCCCCTAATTCGTGTGGGTGTCGCCGGCCACAGTTCTGCAACTTTCGATCACTTTGAACAATCTCTGAAGAAAGCCAAGACTGATATGCCCCACAAAATGCTGGCGTTACTACTACTGTTCCTGATGGGGGCTTTGATCACGGCTGAAGATTCACCGCTCCCGTTGTTTGATTTCACCGAGTCCACAGCTGCAATTGAGGCGGTGATGGTCGACTGATTTTGAACTGAATTCAACAAGTTGACTCTCATCATCGGGCTGAGAAGTCGAACACCCCATAGGAATTCCGCAGGCGATGATACGACTGAGTCATACCGCCTCAATCCTCAATGAAACTGCAGCTCATGCGATGCGAGGAAGCCGAGTACGTACGCTGCGAAATGCCCGCATTCCAGTCAACCTGCCCAGATTCCGTGCAGGCGAATTTGCAGTCAGTCGCTCGTTGAAGTTGTGCCGAGTGGCAAAATCACCCCGGCGCAGATTTTGCGGACGGAGAATGGCTGTGATTCCGCAGCTGAAGATCTAAAGTCTGTTGGTGGAAACGGCTCTCATTCTGTCTAGGCGCTCATGGTCAGTAACAATTTTCTCCGCCGTGATGTGCGGATGCTGGGTGATTTGCTCGGTTCGGTCATTGCCGAACAGGCGGGGGCTCCTGCACTGACGCTGGTAGAAGAGGTGCGGCAACTCGCTCGTGATCGCCGGGCCGGGTCTCCGGGGGCTGAGGCAGCCTTGGCGAGTCGGATTGCTGGCCTCAGTCAATCGGACGCACGCATCGTCGCGCGGGCGTTCAGTGTCTTTCTGGACATGTCCAACCTGGCCGAGGACCGACACCGAGTGCGTGTGCTCAGGCAAAGGGAGTCTGATGGAGCTCCGGAGCCCATCAGCGAATCGATTGGGGCGGGTATCAGCCAATTGAAACGCGAGGGTTTCACGGCCGAGCAGGTCCAAGTGGCCCTCAATAGACTCCTGATAGAACTCATCTTCACTGCTCACCCCAGTGAGGCGAAGCGGCGAGCGATTCGAGCCAAACTTCGGCGAATGAGACAATACTTAATCGAATTGGATCGTGCGGATCTCTTGCCGAGGGAACGCAAGCAATTGTCCCAGCAGTTGGAGACAGAGCTGACTATTCTGTGGCAGTCGGAGTTCGTTCGACCGACCCGACCCACTGTACTTCAGGAAGTGGAACGCGGCCTGTCGATCTCACCTCGGCTGTGGGAAGTCGTGCCGCAAGTGTATGCCGCGCTCCGGGACGCTTTGCAGAGCAACTATCCGGGGCATAAGTTTGAAATGCCCGTGTTTTTGAGATTTGGGTCTTGGATGGGGGGGGACCGAGACGGCAATCCCAACGTCACGGCGGAAGTGACCGCAAAAACCCTCTTGTGGCTCCGCGAGTCGGCGATTGAGCAGCATCTCGCCCAAGCCAACAAGATGTTCGACTTTCTCAGTATATCGGGGCGTGAGATCGATGCTGATGAAACCCTTCACCAGGGGCTGTCGGCGGCAGTCGCAAATTGGCCAGCCTTGGATCATGTACTGGAGCAAGTCGCTCCCCGCGAAATGTACCGTCGGTGGGTGACCATGATTCGCTGGAGGTTACAGCAATCGCTCCAGGCCAATTGGGATGAACCCGCACGGGCAGGGGCCTATCGCGATGGACAGGAACTTGTCGCCGATCTGCAGTTAATCTGCAACAGCCTGCATCATCATCACGGGCAGCTGCTGTTGGAAGTCGAAGTCCAGAAATGGCACGACCTCGCGCGGGTCTTCGGTCTCCATCTGACACGGTTAGACATTCGTCAGGATTCCCGCCGCCACGAACAGGTGTTTACGGAGATTTTCGCCAAGTTGGGCAAGAGTAAAAAATTCGAGGAGGTTTCCGAGGAAGAGCGACAAGAATGGCTCAGCCAGTCAATGGCTCATCCGGTCATCCCCGAGATCGAAGACCTCTCGCCGCTCTGTCAAGAAACACTCCAGCTATTTCACGTTCTACGGCGGTCGATCGCGGCGTTCGGAGCCGATGTCATCGGTGGCCACGTGATCAGCCTGACTCGCTTTCCCAGCGACGTCCTCTCCGTGCTCTGGCTTTGGAAATGGGCGCTTGCCACGGATGATCCGTTGGTCACCGTCCCCATGGCGGATAGTGCACTCAAGATTATCCCTTTGTTTGAGAAGATCGACGATCTGCAGCGATCTCCGCAAACGCTGGAATCGATTCTGGCCCACCCGGTCTATCGCGACTATCTCCACACTCAGGGCAACCGGCAGATCGTGATGGTCGGCTATTCAGATAGCACGAAGGACGGTGGGTATCTCGCAGC
>CANJZR010000057.1 GCA_947479075.1 Planctomycetaceae bacterium | reverse complement strand
CAGAGGGGGATCCGGGAGATTTCGCAGGGGATCGAATACCATGCGTGCGATTGTGGTGGCTCGCCGTGAGAACGTGCGAATTGCCGGGCTGCGAGAAGCTGCCTTTTCAAGATGTGTGTTTTTCTGGTGCGAGTTTCAGCATGTCACAGCGAGTTCTTCTGACTGACCGCCCCTGGGCAGACGATTCGATCGAACGAGGCATTCTCACAGCGGCCGGGATTGAACTGATTGAGGCTCCTGCGGGTGACGAAGCGACGCTGTCCGCTCTGGCGGCCAATTGCCAGGCGATCATGACCTGCTGGGCAAAGGTCACACAGAAGGTCATTGCCTCGTCACCGGGTTGCAGACATGTCGCCCGACTGGGCATTGGCCTCGACAACATCGACGTGGCGTATGCGACTTCGAAGAACATTCTGGTCACCAATATTCCCGATTACTGTATCGACGAAGTCGTCGACCACGCGCTGGCTCTGTTGCTGGGGCTGTCACGCAATGTGGCTTTTCATTACCTGAAGACAAAGCAGGGCGTCTACGATCTGCGAGCTGGCCACCCGATGCGGCGTCTCGCGGGGCAGACGCTCGGCATTCTGGGGTTTGGCCGGACGGGGCAGCTGTTGCGAGAAAAGGCGATGGGGCTGGGCTTGAAGGTCATCGCCCACTCCGCCTCGGGGAATGACCGTGGCACCGGGTGCGAGATGGTCAGCCAGGAAGAGCTGTTTCGACGCAGCGATTTTCTGTCGCTGCATGCACCGCTGACGCCGCAAACGAAGCACGTCGTCAACGCCCGGACACTGGCGATGATGAAGCCGCACGCGATCATCATTAACACCTCGCGCGGACCGCTGATTGACCACGACGCCCTGTGCAAGGCACTCGAATCGAATCAGATCGGAGGGGCCGGGCTCGACGTATTTGAGCCAGAACCTCCGAATCTGGCAGACCCGCTGTACTCGCATCCCCGGCTGATCGCGACGCCGCACATTGCTTTTATTTCGGATGAGTCGCTCATCAACCTGCGTGAGCGCACTGCCAAGCAGGTCGTCGACGTGCTGCAGAATAGAACACCCGAGAATGTGATTAACCCGCAGGTCCTGCAAAAGCGTTAATACCAGACAGGTTGACGGGATCACTTTTTTGCCGGGCGGACTCCGCGTTGCAAAAAAGAAACTAGCCTTGGAACAGCAACCATCGAGGCTCTGCCGATGGTTCTTTTCCCCAAGGTGATCCCCGTGTCTGTAACCCCCACGTCCTCCCACTCGATCCACCCTGAAACTGAGCAGTCGGGCGCCCACCAGATCGCATCGCTCATGGATCAGATGCGCACCAAAGACGCTCTGGTATTGCAGCTGACTGAACGGCTTGAGGCTGCGGCAGAACAGCTCGACCGCTTACAGCGCAGCGGTGCCGACAAAGCTCGCCCCGGCGGCGGCGGTGGTGGTGGTTCGCGTGAGCTCGTCGAACAGACTGGCCAGCTGACGAGTCGGGTCGAAGAGGCCTTGGAATGCTGGAATCAGTCAAGTGGCCATTACGAGTTTATCCTGCAGCGGCTGGATGAGATCAGCCAGCACATTTTCAGCACCCCCGAAGGCGGAGCAGGGGAAGCCCGCGTGGCTCGTCCTGTCAGCAGCCAGCCCTCACCTTCGACGAACGCCGGATCGGCCCCGGCGGGTGGTGCAGGCCAAGGCGGTGGCAGCTTCTGGGAGCGCATGAAAGCCTCGATGGCGGACGGATCGCCACCTCCGGTTTCCCCCAACGCCAAACCCGCCTCTGATTCGCTCGAACAACCACATGATCCGGAAAACGCCGCGACGGATGAGTCGATCGCACAGCAGTTGGCCGCCATTGAAAAGGTGACGCCAGCGCCGACTGTGATCGACCTGGATACCGCCAGTATCGAAGAGCTGCGAGAAGCCGTGGCCACACGGGATAACTACATTTCCGCCCTGATCAAAGAGTTTCGCGAAATCCAGTTCCTGCCATCGCTTCCGGACGATTTTGAGAACTCGGGACTGGCGCCGGCCGAGTTGCTCACGAGTCTCAAGGAATTGGAGAATCGATTCAAAACGGGTATTCAGCGAGAGAATTTCGAGCTGTCACTGGAACGGGCACGCATGGGGCGAGAGCGATCCCGCCTCGATCAGGTGAAGGCCCAGCTCGAAGGCCAGATCAAGCGATTGGCTGCTTCCGTCCCTGAGAGAACCGATGCGGGCCCGTCGTCAGCTCCGCAACCCTCCGAACCTTCGATCGCCGAAGGCAAGCTGAGCTGGCTCAAGCGACTGCAGCCGAAGAAGCCGCAGGGTTGAGAGCAGAATCATTGACATCGTCTTGTGCCGGAGCAGGCCACGCACCCCGAACTATCTGAGTTCGGTCTTCGCGAGAAAGCTCTCGAGTTCGGGCAGCATGCGTTCGTACGCATCCTCGAACACGTAATGCCCGGCATCCGGGTAGCGAGTGACCGCTGCGTCCGGGAAGCGACGAATCCACTCGTCGAGGAATCTGGTCGTAAAGCACCAGTCCTTTTCGCCCCAGAACAGCTGCATGGGGCGGTTCTGAAACTGAGCCAGTCCATTCTCGATCTGGACAAGTCGGTCATAGCTGGGGTGGAAGGGATTCAGCGGGATGTCGAGCACGAACCGATGGGTGGCAATACGGTTCGCCCAGCTGTTATAGGGAGCGATGAATCCGGCTTTGACCTCGGCTGGCATCGGCTTTTCGACAGCCATCCAGAGTGCCGGTCCCGCGAAGAGATTGAGCCCCCGTACACCCAGTTCTCCGAGCCCCGGAATGCGGCAGGTTGCGATGCGCAGCGGAATCGCCTGAGAGCGAAAGGCTGCGGTGTTCATCAGCACAAACCGCGAGAACCGATCGGGCAGGGCCACCGCGGCCCCCATCCCGATGCAGCCGCCCCAATCATGGCCAACGAGGGTGATGTCGCGGAGGTCGAGCTTCTCGATCAGACGGCACAGATTCGAGACATGCGAATCGATCGTGTAGGCATAGTCCTGCGGCTTGTCACTGTAGCCACAGCCGATATGGTCGACCGCGATGGTGCGGTACTGGGGACTCAGCGCTCGCACAAATCGGCGCCAGGCGAAGCTCCACGTGGGATTACCATGCACGAACAGAATCGGCTTTCCCGCCCCCTCGTCGACATAGTGATAGCGCAGGCCGCCGAGATCGAGCCAATGCGATGCGAAGGGGTATTCGGTCTTCGAAACGTTCAACATGCGAGCGAGGGTTCCCAACTCCCGAAGGTCGCCCTCGGGCTGTTTTTGATGAATGCGAGTGTTACCAGTGGATGTCGAGTGTCACCTGACCTCGATTGGACGAGAGTGACACGGGGACCAGCAGCTCTTTGCGTCCCTCTGCATCCCGGATAAATGGAGGCTTGTCGCCAGCCACCTTCACCGTCCACAGCTTGTCGATGGAGTAAGTTCCGTCGGGCTGGCCTTCGATCGAGTTCCCCGCAGCCACTCGGACATAGAGATTCTCGACAGGCTCGTCCGACTCGAACTTCAGATGGCGACGGAACGAGCCCTCTTTGCCAGCTGCCACGGGTTCCGGGAAATCAACGACGGAGAGATCGCCTATTCGGTACTTGAAGGCCGGACGGTGCTGGGCATCGAGTTCGTAACCGAGGAACTTGTATCCGCGTTCCCGTGGTGGTTGTGTTGGCCAGGGTGAGTCAGCCGATGGCAGAATCGCGACGGGCGAAGTCTCATCGATTCGCGTGACATGGTCGCCCAGCGGTGACTGATTCCCTGAACCGCGTCCCACCCAATGCATGGAGGCGTCGATGAACTTGCCATGCCAGACGAGTCCCAGGCTCATGCGATTGGCGTCCCAGCCGATGTTGCACTGTTCGGGATAACCGACAGCGATCCCGCGCGGCGAGAGCCCCTCAATGAAGTTGCGATAGATGACCGGGCGGCCCTCTTCCGGTTTGAGTTCAATGGCCTCGGCCAGCAGTCCATCCGGGATGCCAGCCCGGTCGCCGTCCTTGAGATAAGTCCAGATGGCGGCGATCTGTTTCGCGGGATCCCCGCCAAACGACTCGCGTTCCACAGCCTGACCATTGGGAAAACCGGTCGGCATGCGCGTACCGGGACGGTAGGCTTGCGGGTTAAACAGATAGCGGCGGAACCAGTCCTCGCGCAAGCGAGTGCTCATGGTCTGCAGGTTAATCGCCTGGATCCCGGTGGCTCGAATACCGCCGAAAGTGTGGCATTTCACGCAGGCCAGCCCCTGGTCACCCACAAGATGCCGTCCCGTCGACTTGATCCGCGATTCGGGCTCCTCAAAAGTCACTGCCGGAGCAGCTGTCTTCTCATCGAGCACGACAACGGCAGACAGCAGACCAGCGAGTTTCCCTTCACCAAACTTTGGCATGGAGACTCGCATGTAAGGACGATCATCCGAGCCGTGATTCTGAATTCGTTCCAGAGTGACTTTGGTCAACTTGTCACCCACTCCATTCAGCGGCGGGGGCAGTCGGCCTTCGTCTCCCATCTCTGGGATCGAGGTTGTGAAGAATGCATTACGTGCGGCTTCCGGTCCGCCGAGCCCGTCACGCTGGTGACAGGCAAAACAGTTAAAGACCGTCATCGTATGGCGGACGACCGCCTGAGGCTGTTCGTCAACGTGTGGTGTCGCCAGAGCTGCTTTGATGGCCCGTTGTTGGGTCGGTGACAGGGCGAAATCGGGGACACGGGTCGATGGCCCCACCGGAGGTACCGCAGCGAGGCACCCCTTCTGCGGATCCAGTTCGAACAGCGGCTTGGCAATAGGACTTGCCAGTTGTTCTCCGTTGACCTTCATCTCGTGACAGGCGGCGCATCCAACCTTCATAAAGACAGCTCGGCCCTGCTCGACGAGGTCACTCTGTAATACAAACTCATCGGGCCGGGTGGTCGGTTCTGGACGCTGTTCAGCGGTCAATGTGATGAAGCGATCGACCGGTTGTTTGAGCGTATTCGGCCCTTCAAACGTAACCTCCAGCGTCCATTCTCCTCCCCCCTGAAAATACTCGACGCGGATCGGATGGGGCCCTTTTGTCAGCTTTGTTGAGCCCTTCTTGGTCTCATGTGGATGAACGCCGTCAGCATCGGCCACCTTCTTGCCGTCGATGAACAACCGGCTGCCGTCATCGGAACCAATGCGGAAGGTGTACTCTCCCTCACGTTCGATATGCAGAAAGCCGTCAAAGCGGACCGCAAAGTTGCTGGTCGAATCGGCAACCGACAGATCGATCCCGCGTGACTCGCCCTCTTTCTTCGGAGTCAGCTTATCGAACTCGGGGAGGCTGCCCCATTCTCCCTGGTAGACCTGATACCGCATGTTTGGAGTGGTGGGCCGGGCATTGACTCCATCCGCTTCTCCCACCAGATAGGTGGCAATCTCTGCAAAGTTCTCGTCGCGCAGCGGCATGGCGGGCATGCGTCCCGAAGGCCGAACAGCGTGCGGGTTCTTCAAAAACTCGGTCAGGCTGCCGACTGTGTACTTTTTCTCGATCTTGCCGAGGGGAATCGTCGTCGCGTGGGGAACCTGAGCTGATCCATCGCGCGGGGCATGACAAGCCGTGCAGCCGACCTGGTGGAACAGTTCCTTGCCGCGCTGATCTGCTCCACGCTCGCTCGCCTTTTGCAGGGGAGATCCCGTCGAAGCGAGGAAATGAGCCAGGGCCTTCGTTGCGGGCTCACGCTCGGCCTCTGACCAGCCCGCAAAGACGTGCGGCATCGTCGTTCCGGGCTTGGCAGCCTGAGGATCGGTGAGAAACTTCGCGAACCATTCGGGACGAGCGCGGCTCCCAATCTGCGTCAGGATCGGGGCCTGCTTCGGCTCGACACTCTGGAATGACTTCGCAGAACTCGGGTGGCATTTTGCACAGCTAAGTTCCCCCATCAGGAGGTGGCCGCCCTCGATGGGATCGCCGCTGGCCAGCGCATGGAACCGCTCAAAGCCGGGCACAATCGGCCGGCGTGCTTCCCGCTGGGCGTCGCGCGGCACGACCCAGATATTGCGGTACCGCACCGGGTTATGGTGGTCCTGCAGGTAGATCGGACCGGCGTCTGGAGACTCGGGCAGTGGAGCGGCCCGGGTCATATTTGGGAGTTCGGTATCGGGCTGGACCACGACTCCGTTGAGTCGCACGGTGACGCGGGCATTGGAGACCTTCTTGTCGCCTTCGTAACGAGCTGCGGTGAAGTCGGCGTCATAGGTCTGCCAGGTGAGCGGCGGCAGGCACATGTTGAGATCGGGAGCACGAACCGTATAGATCCCCCCCGTCTCGTTCTGTTTGCCATCCAGGCCGAACGAGTCGAGCATCTGCGACTCGTAACGCCCCTGGTAATAGATCCCACTATTGCCACGGTCCTGGCCGCGAGCCTTGGGCATGAGCGGAGTGCGGAACTCGATGTGGACAGTGAAGTCCTGGAACGTGTCAGTGCTGGTACAGCCTTGCTGCAACAAGCCGTCGACGAGTTTCGCTCCGGGCTTCCAGTGCTTGTCGACCGAGGCCTGTGTCCCATCAAACAGCACAACGCCGCCTTCAGGGACGGGAGCCCCCAACGTCGGACTCTGGCGTTCCACCCGCTTCACCTGGAGCGAGGCGATCAGCCCCTGCACCTCATCTGCGTCATGCTCATCGATGACCTGCTTGCCATCACCCGTCCAGCCTGCACCGGGCAGGCCGCCAGGGTACTTCACAGCCATGAAGTGGCCATCCCCCTGCGCAACGACCTGCAGCCCGACACCGCTCCCAGCGTACTCCCCTTGAATCAGGAAGTCAGGATCGGCCTTTGCGGTGTCTGGAGAGTCATACACATCGGCCGAATACGCGAACGGTCCGATCAGGCCAGCGACAAATGCAATCAACAGGGGCAGACGCATCGTGTGTCTTTCGTCTCAGACCGCCAGCGTTTCCGCGTGACACGGACGAACGACCGCTGCGGCCATCGCCGAGCGGTATGAACGCCTCATCCACGACAGCCCCGCAATCGCGGTTTTAGCCTGCGAACGATTTCAGGTACGGCAGCTTGGTCGCGGTCTCTTTGATCGAATCCTTCGACTCGAGCAGCTGACCTAGGAAATCCCATTGACCGGTGGTCAAGGAATCGTAGGCACTCGCGGGCATCGTGACCGGATAGCTCTTGGTACCAACCGTGACCGTCTTCGCCAGCAGATCGACCTTTACCGGAGTCTTGGGATCTGCCTGGATTGCATCAGCCATCTCGGCCAGATCTTCCCGCTTCGCACAGACGGCGGGAATGCCGAGCGAGGTACAGTTGCCGAAGAAAATCTCGGCATAGGACTCGGCGACGACAGCCTGAATCCCCCAGCGCATCAGCGACTGAGGCGCATGTTCCCGGCTCGATCCGCAGCCGAAATTCCGCCCGGAGATCAGGACTGAGCCCGCCCGATATGCGGCATTGTTGAAGGGATGTTGAGGATCCTGCTTACGGTCATCCTCAAACGCGTGCTCGCCGATTCCCTCAAAGCTGACGCAGCGCAGAAACCGGGCCGGAATGATCCGGTCGGTGTCGATATCATCCAGAAACAAAGGAACGCCTGTCCCCGCCACTTGCTCGATGCGCCGCATGTCTTTCTGTCCTCGTGGAGCCCCCGTGCGCGAGCACTGACACCGGCCAGTCCACCACGGGGAACCGCACAGCCATAGAGGCCGTTGCGATAGAGAATCAGTGTAGCATGCGTGGGCCGTCAGAGGCCACTGCCAAAGCCTCGCCCCACAGGTCGCGTCGCCATCAGGCAGCGACCTGCGATGCGTCAGCTCGAATCAGGAAAACAGCATATTGTAGCTGCGCAGTTCGAGCATCAGGAAAATGATGCCGGTGATGACGGCTGCCAGTGAGACAAACAGCAGTCCGACATAAATGTCTGGCGGAGCACTCTCAGAGTTTCGTTGTGACATTGTCGCCTACCTCAATGATCCCGTTCTTGGCCTTGTCTCTCAACACTTCGCAGACTGCCCCGTCAGGATACAGTTGGACAACCTTGATCTTACCGAGATACTGTGGATCCTTGCCATCCACACCAGTCCGCATGACATCCAACTCGTGTCCGATCAATAGACCATCATCGCTACCGACGGTGATCTCCACGAATTTCGGGCTGTTCGTGCGATCCAGCTTGACTTCCTTGACCAGCCCATCGAGTGGCGGAGGAGGATCGGCCAGCTTCGCGACGATCTTCGGATCGGTTTCCAGTCCGTGTCGTTTCACGATCTTTTTCAGGTAAGCCAGAGCCACCAGATCGGTGTTGTACTGCTGCTTCAGGTTCTCGTACTCGACCTTCTGACCAACTCGTTCGTCTTCATTCTGGCGGAGTTTGGCAGCCACTTCGTCCAGAGCCGTCTGCAAGGCCCGGTTGGCGGCACGCTGTTCATCGGCTTCGGTGGCGCGGAAGACGGCTTCGCGGGCCTTCGTTTCGGCCAGGGCGACCTGCGTCTGCAGTTCGAGCTGATCTTCGTTGTTCTTCTTCCGGAGAGCCGCCATTTCAGCGGTCAGGTTCTGGACCTGTTCGGACAGCTGTCCCACTTGTGCCTTGGCGTCGTCCACAGACTTCTGAGAGGACTGCTTGACCGAGTCGAGTTCGGCCCGCATGTTGGAAACGTCTTTCTGAGCTCCATCGAGAGCCGTCGTCTGCGTTTCGTATTTGGTCTTCCAGTTCGTGTGCACCGCGAACACAGCTCCCGCAAGAGCCATGAACAGCACGCTCAGAACCAGCTGAACGACGACCAGAATCTTCCCAACGAATGACATGATTGTCTCTCCGGCCACTCCGGCTCTGTGAACTGCAGTCTCACTTCGTCCGCTCGACAGGCATCAACCGCCGCTATCCGGCTTGCCCCATTCCCAGTTTGGCATCCTGTTCGAGCTTCTTCTGCCGTTCTTCGGCACGCTCGATGTTCCCGATGACCTGCTCCAGTTCCTCGGCCAATTGGCGTTTGATCGCCTCTAATCGGAACTTGTCGGTTCGGACCTCTGTCAGCTGCCCATTCAGTTTGAAGACATCGTCGCGGCGAGCGCTGGCAATGTTTTCCAACTTCTGAGCGTTTGCAGTCTCGGCGAGAACTTGCGATTCCAGCTGGGCCACTTGTGCATTCAAGGCTTCCAGCCGGGTGCGCTGGGCTGCGATATACTCCGTCAGAGCAGGCAGGTCAGCCTCATTGGCGGCTTTGGTCTTTTCCAGTTCCTCCGTGAGCGGAGGGATCCGGTTCTTGTAGTCGGTCGATTCGTCCTGGATGGCCTTCAGTTTGTCGGCCAGAACGGAGTCAATCACCTTGGCCAGGGACTTGTCCGAAGCGACCTGCGAGTCGCCACGGGCACGGACCGCCGACCAGGTCGGGTTTTCACCAGACGAGAGGGTAAACTTGTACCCTTCGATCTGTCCGGCCATCTCCCGATAATTCGGACCGGCGTAGAAGATCAGCATCGCGAATCCGGCAAATGCCAGACTGACGACGGCGATCAGAACGACCAGAATTTTTCCGATACGCGTCATGGAGAAACACGCAAAAAGTTGTCACGCAGTGAAGTCGCCACCCAGGATTCCCGGTGGCGACACACACATGGAACAGTGACCTACTGATCGTACGCAGGGGGAAATTGCCCTGTCAATCAGCGATTTTCCGGGTCAGGCAAACTTTTACGAGAAGTCCGCCCCACAAGGAGAATCCGTCGTCTCTGGTGTCGGCAGAGCCGCTGGTCGCTCGCCACCACTCCCCGCCCTGAACGCACCGGAAGAGTTGAAGCCGCCCCGACTGGACCGATTGAAACGGTTTTACCGATTCATGTTCAGGACGCGACAAGCCATGGCCGCCAGAAACGGTCAGCTGTCCTTAAGTCTAGCTTTTGGCTGACAACGTCTCAGGAGTTATTTCTTCTTTCCGCCCGATTTCAACGTGGAGATCGCTGCGGGCAGATCCTGATCCACGATGCCATAAATCCCGCGGCCACCGGAGATACGCCCATCCACGTCGATCTGCAGTGACTCATTATCGATGTTCCAGAATTGCTCGATCTGGTCACGCGGCAGGTCATCGATCGACCTCAGCAACCGAAACCCGATGGCCCGGCAGGGATCATCGGTCATCCACCAGGGACTCTTCGGGAGGTTCGGATCGGTGTCTTTCCAGACCGAGTACACCGAGCCAAGCCGCGAGGCACTCCGGCACTCTTCGGCAGGACTCAGCCACGAACCACCGCGCACCACCCGGGGGTCATGCTGTATGGGTTTGCCGAGGACATCAAAAACCGACAAAGGCTGTCCCTTGGCTGCGGCGACCTTGTCGCTGAGATGGGCGTAACCGGTTTCGAGCCAGTCGTCCTGGCACCACTCGGCCACATTCCCGTGCATATCATGCAACCCGAAAGCGTTCGGCTTGCCCAGGCCGAGTTTGCGCGGGCCCTTTTCCTGACTCTGTTCCGAGTACCAGCCGTACTCGGCCAGATCTTTGGGGTCATCTCCGAAGGAATAGGCCGTCTTCGTCCCGGCCCGGGCGGCGTATTCCCATTCCGCTTCGGTCGGCACGCGGTACTGCTGGCCAGTGACCGCCGACAGCCACTTGGTGTACTGCCGGGCGGCGTAGAGTGTCATCGATACGGCCGGCAGGTCGTCATCCTGGCCAAATTCAAAGGTAAAGTCCGGGACATACAACTCGGTCGGCGCGGTGATCGCGTCGACCATGTTCGAGTCATTCACCACCCGAATCTTGTTCGTTTCAAACTTCTTGAAGACGTTGTACAGGGACATGAAGACCTTGTACTCCGCCCAGCTGAGTTCGTTCTTCTGCATCCAGAAGGGGCGGGTCTTGACGAGAATCTGCGGTCCCTCATCGGGCTTGCGTCCTGCTTCGCTCCCGGGACTTCCCAGCAGGAACTCGCCCCCCGGAACGGGAATCATCTCAAAGGTGACATTCGTTCCCGGAATCTTGGCGGTGTAGGGGACCATGAAGCCCTTTTCCGTCTCAACAAATGGCCCGCTGGCTGGCTTGTCTTTGAGCAGTCCCGGAACGTCATCCGCGCGGACAGACGACACCAGAAAGACCATCAACAGGGCAAGACAAGCAACTCGCATCGATTCCATCTCCGAAGGCGGCGCAGCTGCGCCAGAACACCAAATGTCCCTGAATCGTACGGTGTCGAGTGAGCATCTTCCAGACATCCGCCTCGGCACAAGAGCATCCGGGGAAAGCGGAAAGCCCGTGACCTCTGATGAAAGAGAGTCACGGGCTTTCCGGAATTTAGACGTGAATCGCCAAAGGGTGAAGAGTTAAACGCTGGATGGCTGGGTGGCTGGGGTCGTAGCGCAGCGAAGCCCCCAGCCGTATCGCCCACGGGACACGTTTCAGGCTGGGGGCTCCCGTCGGTCGACCCCAGCCACCCTCCACCCATTTCCCATGCCACGATCCGCTCGCTTACTCCTTCACCGATTTATGATCGGCGGGCATGGCGAGGATCCATTCACGGAGCAGTTCGTTCGACTCGTCATGCACCAGATTGCGGGCGAGGCTCGGCATCTTGGAACCTGGCTCCTGCGTCTCCAACCGGAACATCAGGATCGACTCATCGGGCTTCCCGGGAACGATGTCATAGCTGCGACCGCCGGACCCCTTACCCGCCGCGACGGGGGACTTGAAGACGCCGTATCGGCCTGGGTCGGTCTGGACCGAACGCAGGTCGAGCCCCGACGTTCTCGCCGACCCGGTCGGGTTATGGCAGTGGGCACAGTTCACCTCCAGCCAGGCACGGGCTCTCGCATCGAGCGAACCGGTATGAGGGTCAAGATAGTTGGCCAGATGCGGCCGCTTTTCCGGCGTAGGACAATCTTTGAGCACCCCACGGTTGACCCAGTTGGTCAGCTGATTCTCGGCATCCAAACCCATTCCGGGCCGGTTCAGATTACGAGCCGTGGTTCCGATGGGGACATACTTGCCGTTGCTGCTGTGACAGCTGAGGCACTGATTGGCGTTGGGAATCTGGTACTTGTG
>CANJZR010000056.1 GCA_947479075.1 Planctomycetaceae bacterium | reverse complement strand
CGCATGGAGAGGCAGTTCGTGCGGAAAGGCAATCTGCGGAGCCTGTTGCACTGTGGTTGAGGAGTGGGACAGACATTCCAGTCTGTCCTGAGTCAAGAAGTATGATGAATACACTCAAAACGAAATGGACTGCGACCAGTATCAGGTCACGCGTCTTTGACCCACACCTCGTTCATGCGTTCCAATAACGCCTCGACCAGTAGCGTGTGCAAACCGAGCGGTGGACACAGCTGGAACTGCACGCCGGGGAACTGAGCCGAAAACTCGGTTTGAAAACCGGTTAAGTCCTCGGCAATGTGAGTTCCGGCCGAGAGGAAGAACGGCGACATGCGAACATGGGTGGCTCCCCGCTCGACACAGCGGGCGGCCCCCTGGGGGATGGTGGGTTCGGCCAGTTCCAGATATGCAATCTCGACAATGTCCTGCGGGCAACGTGTGCGGACGATCTCTGCCAGCTTCACCAGGTCAGCATTCGCAGCTGCCCGGCGACTGCCATGAGCGATCAATAGAATTGCTGAGGACATCATCTGTTCCGTAGACTGGGGGTTGGTCGTGACTCGTGTCTGTGACACAGCTTCCATCGCAGGGCGACTGGCGACTGTTCTTTTCACCGGGCGCTCGGGAGATGTTGATGCCACCTGAAGGTCGCTCGTCTGTCGATTCTGCCGCACTTCCCAAACAGATCGGCGCCTACCTGATCGAGCGCAAGCTCGGTCAAGGGGGCATGGGAACGGTCTATCTGGGGAAGCACGAAGACACCGGGAAACTGGTGGCGATCAAGGTCCTTCCGGCGAGTATGGCTCACGAGGAGGGCTTCGTCGCCCGCTTTGCCCGTGAGATCGATGCCATGCATCGCGTGACCGGTGAGCATGTCGTCGAGATGTATGATAGTGGAGAGTGGGAAGGGACCTACTACTACACGATGGAATTTGTGGACGGTGAGACCGTCACGGATCGTGTATTGCGAGAGAAACGACTCGGTTGGCGAGAAGTCATTGAGATTGCCTGCCAGGTGTGTAAAGCCCTCAAAGCGGCGCATAACACAGGGATTATCCATCGCGACCTCAAACCCTCCAACCTGCTGCTCAACAAGCAGGGGGTCTGCAAGCTGACGGATTTTGGTGTGGCGCATGTCTTCGCGGGTGATCAGCTGACCGCGACCGGCGGGGTGATCGGGACGGTGGAATACATGTCCCCGGAACAGGCTCAGGGCCGCCGTGTCGACAAGCGGAGTGACATCTATTCGCTCGGTGCGGTGATGTATGTGATGCTGACCGGTCGTCCACCGTTCACGGGGAAGTCAGCTCTCGACATCGCTCAAAAGCACAAATTTGGTCAGTTCGACAGCCCCCGCCGAATCGTTCCCGATATTCCGCACTGGCTCGATGAGGTCGTCTGCAAGTGTCTGGAAAAGAACCCGGACAATCGATATCCCGATGCGTATGTCCTTCAGCTGCGTTTGCAGGAAATCCCCAGGAAGGTCGAACTGACACAAGGCTCCGGAACCTTTGAGTTCGAGCATGTCGACGGCAATGAGGTGACACTGGCTGCGGATGGCAGGAGCTCCGACCCCGAAGCGGCGGGCGTCGCGATGCGTGAGCTGATGAAGGCCCACGTCGAACACGTCAATGAACAAACGCTGATCGAGCGGATCCTGGACAGTACCTGGTTCCTGGTTGCAGCTCTCGCCGCGATCATTCTGGGAGGCGTGTATTGGTGGAATCACCGGCTGCCAACGGATGAAGATCTTCTGGAGCAGGGGCAATTGCTGATGGCCGCTGCGCCGGGGCCGGGTTGGGAGCGGGCCAAGCGGGAAGTGTTTGAGCCCCTGGTCGAGAAGGACGCCAAACGTTGGGGACCGGAGGTTGAACAGTATCTCGACAAGATTCGGCTTTACGAACTACGGAAATCACTTCTCGGTCGACGAGGCACATGGACTACCCGCGATGCGGAAACCGATGGAGAGAAACTCTTGCAGAGGGCTGTCCAGCTCCGAGGCCTGGGCCAAAATACCGAGGCCAAACAAGTCCTGGCCGGTCTGGTCCGACTGACAGAGGGAGATCCCGACGCAGCTGACCTGCATGCACTGGCGACTGACTTGCTGAAGGAATTGAATAACAAATCAATCGGTCCAGAGCAGTACAGTCTGGTGAAGCGGGCGCTATCCCGGGCCGAGGAGCTTCGGACGCAAGGGAAAGCGGATGAAGCCCGCACCTTGCTGCAAACGATCGTCGACATGTACGCCGCCGATCCCGATGCCGCGACATTTATTGAACAGGCCCGCCGAGGTCTCATGCCGTGATGTGATTTATTCCGGCTGGCCACATGTAATGACGCCCGGGTGACGCACGCTCTTCTTCGTGTTACTTATGCCCGTGATCGGCTTTGGCGTCGCCGCGGGCGAAGATGCTGGCGACGTATTGCAGCACATCGGTCGCTGACTCTTCGTTGTAGCCAAAGTTCCGGATCAGGCGGGACTTCACGATGTCGATTTTCTCCTGAGTCTCCTTGTCGATGACATTCGAGACGAGGCTCGTCAGTTTGATCGTGTCCTTCTGATCTTCAAAGAGCTTCATTTCGAGAGCTTTCTGCAGACGCTCGTTCGTCTTGAAGTTGAAGGTCTTTCCATCGAGCGATAGAGCGCCGATGTAGTTCATGATCTCGCGACGGAAGTCGTCCTTGCGTGATTCGGGGATGTCGATGCGTTCCTCGATTGACCGCATCAGCCGTTCATCGGGTTCCTCATCCTGGCCCGTGAAGCGGTTCTTGACCCGCTCCCGCTGGGTGTACGCCTTCACATTGTCGATGTAGTTCGAGCAGAGCCGCGTCAGCGCGTCCTCATCAGCTGCGATGGCACGCTGGACCTCGTTCTTGACGATGTCGGTGTACTCATCTTTGACGACGGAGATCAATTGTCGATAGCTGTTCCGCAGCTCCTCGTTGGGGATCAGCGAGTGATGCTGCAGTCCGGACTCCAGCTCGTTGAGCACCATGAACGGGTTGAGGCATGTCGCTGTCGGGTTGGCCACGAGGGCGTTCGAGATCTTGTCCTGCACATAGCGAGGCGAGATCCCCTGCATCCCTTCGTGCTTGCTGTCGCGTTTCAGCTGTTTGACGTTCTCGGCGGTGAAGCCGGCCAGCGACTTACCGTTGTAGAGTTTGAGCTTCTGCATCAGCGTGAGCCCGTGATGCTTCGGCTCCTCCAGCCGTGTCAGAATCGCCCACATGGCGGCGACTTCGAGGGTGTGTGGTGCGATGTGCTTGCGAACGCGTTTGGGGTTGTAGTCCTTCTGGTAGATGCGGATTTCGTCGTTGAGTTCCGTGACGTATGGTACGTCGATTTTGATCGTGCGATCGCGGAGGGCCTCCATGAATTCGTTCGATTGGAGCTTGCGGTATTCCGGCTCGTTCGTGTGCCCGACGATGACGGTGTCGATGTCGGTCTGGGGAAACTTCTTGGGCTTGATCTTGTGTTCCTGCGAGGCACCGAGCAGGTCATACAGGAACGCCACATCGAGCTTCAGAACCTCGATGAACTCAATCAGTCCGCGGTTCGCGACGTTGAACTCGCCGTCGAAGTTGAAGGCCCGCGGGTCCGACTCTGACCCGTATGTTGCGATCTTCCGGTAGTTGATATCTCCCGTCAGCTCGGTTGAGTCCTGATTTTTTTCGTCCTTGGGTTGGAATGTTCCGATCCCGATCCGGTCCTGCTCAGACAGGAACACCCGCTTGCAGACAACCGTGTCGAGAACCCTGGTCCAGTCGCCGTCGAACTTCTCCAACCTCTCTTTGAAAAAGTGCCGCGAGAGCGGGCAGACATCGCCGGTGATCTCCACCTTGAAGTCCCCGTCGCCGCGTCCTTCGTTGAGGAACGCACAAACATCCTCGCGATGTCCGACCGGGATCAGCTGGAGCGGCTCGCTCAGCATCGGGTCCCAGGTGATCGAGCCGTCCTCTTCCTTCCAGCCAAAGCTGTAAACTGCTCCCTCGGGGGTGCGGCTGTAGCGTTCGACGCCGCGCTTGAGTAAGCGTGCGATCGTTGATTTGGAACTTCCGACCGGGCCATGCAGGAGCAGCACGCGGCGTTCGGTACCGTACTTCATGCTGGCCGATTTGAAGACGTTGACCAGTTCCATCAGGGGGCGAGTGAGCCCAAAGACGGCGTCTTCGCCGCCGTTGTGCGGGCTGTCGAAGAAGTGGTAGCGAATCAGATCGCGGCTGCCTTCGACCGGAGTCATGCCGTCAGCCATGATCATGTCGTACAGACGCTGATACGCCGTTCGCGTGAGTTTGGGGTCCGCTTTGACCTTGTCCAGGTATTCCGCAAATGTCCCCTGCCAGTGCTCCAGTCGGTACTGGAGAATGTCGGGGCGTTCGGACAGTTGTTTCAGAAGTGCATCACCGGTCGCCATGTCAGACTCCCATGACCTTCGGCACAACGGAGCAGAGACATTTGCACGGGGCTGTCGAGAGGCGGTGAGCGGGAACCGCGCGAGCTTCCGCACTCGGCAGAACGCTTGTATTGAGAGAGCGAGACCTGCGAGCGACAGGCTCGTGCAAATGCCGAATTAGGAATGAGCATTGCCGACACGGGATTATTCGCCGCTGAGTCAAATGCGACAAGATCAATTGCGAGTGGGACCGGCCGCATTTCGGACCTGCCAGGTCCCTTGCTGGACCAGTCGGCACTCGTCACTGGCTGGTGGCCGGGGCGTGATTACAGGCCACTCCACCTTGACATTCCTTCAAAGCCGTTCAACATATCATGTGTGGGCTGTGAGAAATGGCCCCACACGATGTCGTCGCCGAACAAGGAGTGTCTTGTCCAGGTGTGACGAGTGCCTTCACAGGAACGATTCAATGAGTGGTCCGATTGTGCGTACCGGGACAACCCCGGAATTCTGGAAGAACTGGGACAACATCTTCACCAAGGGGGGCAAGTCCAAGAAAGCCCACGACCTGGCTGCCAAGAAGTCGGTCACCAAGCCCAAGGTGGCCAAGTCGAAGAAGTCGAAGTAATCGACTGCAATTGTTGTGTATCCAAGTCAAAAGCCGTCCTTTGTAGGACGGCTTTTGTCTTTGGTACAGAGTCCCTGATCGCGGGGCGGTCAGCGACCAAGATCTCGGCTCGGGGCGACCTACACCATCGAGTCCAGCTCCTCTGGCTCGCGGTTGAGTGAATCTGCGTGGGCCCGGAAACTCCACCAGGCACGCTCGGGAATCAAACCCACAGCGGCAATTGCCAACTGGCTGAGGGCAAACATCGCGAGCATGAACATCCGCCCTTCGGTCAGACCGTAAGCATGCAAACCGACGCCCAGCTCGTTCACTCCAAAGAACGACCAGCTGACGACGATGTTCCCGAGTACGCTGAGAATCGCCATCCCGCGGGCGCGGATCATGCCGCCCCAGCGAGCATGCAGCACCAGTGCATTCCAGATCACGATGATCAAAGCCCCGTTTTCCTTCGGGTCCCATCCCCAGAACCGGCCCCACGAATCGTCCGCCCACAGACCGCCAAGCACGGTGCCGATAAAGCTGAAGAAGATCGCAAAGCACGTCGTGCCATACATCATCGAATAGAGTCGCTGCCGGTCCTTTTCCGAGAAGGCCGGTGTGATGACGCCGCCGATGATGTAGATCACTCCGATGAAGCCCGCGACATAGGTTGTGGCGTAGCCGAGAGTGATGGTGACCACGTGAGTGGCCAGCCAGAACTGGGTGTCCAGAACGGCCTGCAACACGGCGAAGGTATCGCCATCGGTACTCAGACCCTGCGCGACTCGCAAGCTGAGGAACCCCGCGGCACAGGCGAGCGTCGTTCCGAGTCCTCTCCGGAAGAACAGCTCGGTGACCAGCGAGAATAGTGCCGCCGCACAGCCGATGAACACCGCAGCAGAGTACAGGTTCGTGACCGGTGGCCGCCCCGAGATGTAGATCCGGCCGACAATCGCAGCGGCATGCATGCCGAAGGTCAGTATGGCCAGAGCGAACGCAGCGCTGTGGAGCGGACGCATTCCTCCGTACTGAGACAAGACCCAGCCCAGTGCGACCAGTACAAACGCACCGACATACAGGTAGGACGCCAGATTGAACGGTCCGACACGGTTGAAGAAGTATTCGAAGTTCGTCTTCTTCAATTCGAGTTCCGCACCGGTCGACTTCACGGTCAGATCGGCCTTTGAAGCTCCCTGCAACAGTTTCAGGTAGTCGGCGACGTGAGCGTTGAACTCCTCGGGCTTGTTGGCTTTGTAGGACTGCAGCATCCCGCGCCAATGCTTCATCGCGGGGACCGGATCCATGCCGAACTGATCCTCCAGAGCGCTGAACGCACACGCCTCAAAGTAACTTGACCAACCTGCTGACAGCGCCTGGGACAGTCGCTCCTTTTCGGCACCGATCTGCATCGGGACGACGATCGCAAACTGCTCATCCGTCACCAGTTTTCCGAGGCTGTTGAGGTAGGACCTCACTGCTCCCATCTGCTCTTGAGCCAATGTCGGGTTGCTCTTGATTGATTCTGGAGTCGGCAACGGCGGCATCGGCTGGACGACTGTCGGATCGATGAACATGAACTTCAGCTTGCGCATCGCTCGAACTCGTCGCTCCAACGAAAGCAGCTTGCGCTCATACAGATTCAAGTTCTCTGTCTTGAGTTCGCGCAGCTTCGCGATCTCTTCCAGCATCCCTGGATCTTTCGGCGTGCCATCTTCGTTGCGAGTCCCTTCGAGTTTCGTCTGGAACTCACTCGGCGCGTAACGGAACCGTTCCCGGTTTTCGAGCCCCAGAGCCTTCTGCAGATCGAGGTTCTCGATCTGGAAGACGGGATGCTTGTCGGCATTGGGGGAGTCGGTAATCACGTCCAGCAGCCAGCGGATGGCGGGCTCGGTCTTGTCGTTCTCGCGATAGGTTTCGCGATCGTTCAGAAACAGCATCGAGTTCCGAGCCAGGCTGTCGATCGGCTGGGCGCGGCCCTCGTAGAAGATCGGAACCTGTGCGAAGGCGTTGAGGTCGAACTTGGGGTCGAGCTTCTTCTCTTTCGTCGAGGTCATCACGATCGCGGCAAACATGACGGTCGCGGCGGCAGCGGCCAGTACCGAGTACTTCCGCGACTTTTTGGTCTCGGCGTTCGGTAAAGCTGTAACCAAAGCGTTCGCTTGAGTGCTGCGAACAGCTTTGCCCAGGAACCGCACGAGTACCTGGAAGAACTGAAACAGCATGCCGACGCCGGTAATCATGCAGGCGAGGTAGGGGATCGTCCAACCCTCGTTCTCGACGACCTGCAGGCTGGTCACCTCGCGACCGTTGATTCCCGCGTCATAATTACTCTGGTAGAACGTAAAGCCGCCGTATCGCAGCGGGTTGTTCATCCAGATTTCGGAGTCGATCGGCTTCGCATCGGAACGCGATGTGTCAATCAGAGTCACGATCGAACGGAAGTCCTTCGGCCGGTCGGTCCCGACGTATGTGTTCTTCTGGACGTCCTTGAGTGTCACGTGATAAGGGGTGTAGGTCCGACGGAACCGCAGTTCCAGTTCGTACTTCTTGCCCTGGTATTCAATGGGCTCAGAGCGTGTCAGGATCGTCGTCACCAGGTACTTGCCCAATTCCTTGCCATCTTCGCGACTGGACAATCGCACATACCCGGATGCTGTATCCACAGCTCCGCTGGTATCGGTTCCCACACTCGGATCGAGTGGTTGAATCCGGAAGGTCTTCCCCAGCCCCTCGGTGGCTAGATCCGGAGTCGTCGGAGCCTCGGCGGGCTGGCCGGGCCGTGACATCAGGAACCCGGCCTTCTTGTTGTACAACGTCGAATGCGGGTGGTAGTCGAGGACTTCCACGATAAACGGCAGCTGTTTGTCGTCGAACTTTTCCCCAGCCTTGAGGAGGGACCCAGGAATGATGGTCTCGACATCTTCCTTGGCATCCGACAGGTCCGCGACCACAAGTTCTGTGCTGCGAATGTCGGTGGTGTAGACAGCTGTCTGACCTTCGGCGATCGACATGCTGGCTTCCATCGTGCCGGCATTCATCCCGACGAGGATCTCGTACACCATCAGCATGCCAATCCCGGCGTGCAGCAGCACGATCCCCGCCCGCTTACGGAAGACCAGCCAGCACCCGGCGAGCAGCACCAGACCGCAAATGGTCCCCTTTAATAGCTGATACAGAATCCGCATGCTCGGATCTTCGAGAGGCGGCACCAGCAGCACGCCAGCACTGACCAGTCCCGCCAGCACAGCGGTCCCCAGATAGAGCAAGCGTTCAATCGGCTTGTTCCCGTCGCTCAGTCCCATGAAGACGAGACAACCCGAGATCGCCAGAATTGACAGACCCATCAGCTGCCAGACGCGGTCATAGCCGATGACGGTGTTGGTCTGGATCGCATCGGCTGTCGAAGCGGTATCGATCACCGCCCAGGTCAGGATACAGCCGAGGATGATGACCCCGATCCCGGCCCAGAGCGTCGTTCCCGTGGCCTGCTTCTTAAATCGCACTAGATGGGCAGCGAAAAGATTGGCCATCATGACCGCGCCAATCGTCCAGCCACGCGGGAACCAGAACCCGACCCACGGCTTGAGATCGGGCTTCGATGGGAAGAACGCTGGAGGTGCGAAGATCTGACAGTCGATCCACACAAACAGGTGCATGAACACCTCTTTGAGCGATCGAGACTGAATCAGCTCGCTCGTATCGATGCGGAAGTAGCGTCGTACCGCCTCCCACACATCGGCGTCGACCTGGGCCAGGGTTCCTGCCAGCACAATGAATGCCGACATCGCCAGCAACGCGACCGTCAGCTTCAGGGAGGACAGCGGGACCAGAATACGTTTGACCGTGGCCCACGCTCTGGAGTCGGCTGGGGCTGTGCCAGCGGTTGATCTCGCAGGGATGGTGATCTGAGGAATAGCCATTCCGGGACTCCCGGGGAATTTCTGAGGAAAGTGGGGTGGTCGTCTGTCGCCTTTTGCTCCGCAAAAGGGCAATCGTTTCGGAGAGAAAGACGACAGCGGGTTGAAGCCGCGTGTTACGGCAGCTCAATCGACTCGGTAAACGCGACGAACTTGTCGCGCTCGCGCTGGGCCAGATCGTTCGGACCCTGGAGCTTCACGAACCACGTCTTATCAGGTCGCGACACCATGACTGCCAGGATCGTCTCGGTCTCGCCGACCAGTTCGACCAGCGAGCCGTCCACGCCCCCGCACTTGACCGGTTTGAGTTGAAGTTCACTCTCCGCTGCAGCGGGTAATTTGATCTGCCCGCGCCAGCGGTTGACGTTTTCCAGGACGGGTTGACCGGGCCCGAGTGAGCTGACACTCACATCGCACTTGCGATCGCCATCGATCACATCCAGCGACGCCAACCGGAACGGGCTGTTCGGCTTCACCGTCCAGCCCTCGGGAGTCTTGTACTTCAGGCCATCCTGGGCGGGCTGATCACCGCCAGCTGGCGGCAGTGCGGGTTTCGCCGTCCGTCGCTCAGAATATTCCGCAGGTACGCGAACTTGATGGATTCCTTCGGCCTCTTTGCAGCCTGACAAGATGAAGCTGCAACTGCATATCAGAACAAGAGTTCCGACAGTAGTGATGCGGTGGACGATCACGGTGGGATTCCGGAAGGTACGTTCAGGGGGCGGAAGGCGGCGGGTCAGGAGGGAACCAGACAACCCGCGCGAGGTATCAACACCTCATTATAGACCCGCCGACTGAGCAAAGTACATCAGCCGACCTCGGGGAGGAGACTTTCAGACAGACTCCCGGATGAGTGGTCGATACCGCTCCGACACTCTGAACAACTCGTGTGGCTCTGAAATGTAGCATAGATTCCAGCTGTGAACCCTCGGGGAGACTCCGATCACCGCCCTCTCGAGATACCACCGCGGAATGAGACGATTTTGAATCGAACTTCCTGAGGCGGGGGTGCGAAATCGCACGTACGACTCGAAAACTCCTCTTTTCCCATTTTGAAAAAACTGCTAACAAACGCACGGTTGTCCGGCATAAGCTGCCGATCAGGGTGTTCCTCGCTCCGGACGTGCGGGGACGCGACGACAGCTGCAATCTGAATTGCAGTGACACGGAATGAGACAGCGTCGTGAGGAAATTCTCGCGGTGACTGTGGGGAAGGGACTCCCATGCCGACTTTGATGCTCAAGTTGCTCGCTCTGACCGGAGTGATCTCTGCGGGGTGTTTTGCTGTCTGGAAGGCAAACACCGAACTGCAGCCGGTTGACTCCAAGTCTCCCTCGGAATTTACCTCTTTGGAGGGTGAATCAGAGCCCAACATTGGTCTGGGCGGGCAGGCGGTCTCCAGTACGGGGGCATCAGACGCGGGCGAGCAGGAGCCTCTTGCCGACGCCGCTCCGGACGTAGTGGAAGAGCCCCTGAGTGATAAGACTCTGGCCCTCGCGGGACTGCCATTCCCGGCAGAAATTCAGCCCGCGGAGAAATCGGCTCCTCGTGGAATGCCGACCGAGACGCCCGCGGAAGAGCAAACGGAGCCCGCGGATGTGGTCGAGACGGAACCAGAACCGATCGAACCAATGCCAGGCGTGACTTCCCTGGAGCATCTGGAAGCCTCGGAAAAGCCCAAGTCCGCAGTACCTTCCAAGTCGCTGGGAGCAGCTGCCACGAAGTCGCCCGCCATTAACTCCAAGGCGTTGTCTGGCTCCGACGCCCCAGCGCTAATCGCCATCCCGAAGACCGCGACTGCCGCGAAGTCAAAGTCAGCGTCACCTTCCAAAATCGTTCCAGTCAGTGCGGAAGATCCCACGGTCGCCGAACCTCAGCTGCTGGTCCAGGCCACCTCGGAACCTGATGCCCCGGGCGTGCTCCCCGTGCCAGAAGTCGCGGAAGAGATCGTGCCCGCTGCTGGCGAAGCTCCGGCCAATCTGCCGGGTTTGAACGTCCCCGCTCCACGTACCAGAGCCCAGTCCACTCCACCCGCCGAAGAGGCACCGACCGTTGTCGATGAACCGAATCCGTTCGAGCAGGACATCGCAACCCCCGAAGACACTGCGCAGCCCGAGCCAGTTGCGGAACCTTCTGAACCTGCCAGTACTTCACCGATTCGCGTGCGTGACAAGAACCACTCATCGATTCCCACTCCGGTGGAAGCCGAACCCGCGTTGGATCCAGGTGTGGAGCCGGAACCTCTGGACTTGAATCCAGAACATCGCGAGATGCCCACTCCCAATAAAACGCCGACCGAAGTGGACGCGGGAGCAGATCCCCATCCCAAGAGTTCGCTGCCGCGCAAGCCCGCTGATGATTTGCTCTATGGAGAGTCAACATCAGAAGTTCCCCAGCTCTCTCCTTCTCAGCAACCACAGCTCAAGATTGAAAAGAAGGCCCAGGCCGAAGCCGAAGTCGGCGAGAAGTTCATCTACGAAATCATCGTTCAGAACATCGGCCAGGCCACAGCAGATAAGGTCGTGGTCGAAGAACGCATCCCCAACAACTGCAAGATGGAACGCTCCAGCCCGACAGCCACACTGTCAGCAGACCGAGTGTTGCGGTGGGAGCTCGATGCGATGGAACCCAACACCTCCCGGGTTATTAAAGTGGAAGTTCTGCCGTTGAAGGCGGGGCCGGTCGGCAGCGTGGCCACGGTCCGATTCGCTGCCAAGGTGTCGACCAAGACCATGGTGACCGCTCCGACATTGACTCTAAACATCTCCTGTCCGAAGGAAGTCGCCATCGATGAGCAGGTGCCTGTAAAGTTCACCTTGAAAAACACTGGTTCGGCAACTGCCCGCAAGGTCATGCTGCTGGCGAGGCTTCCAGAGGGGCTCTCCCATCCAGCTGGCCCCGAGGTCAGCCTCGAAGACATGACACTCAAGCCCGACGAGACCAAAGAACTCACACTCCTGGTAACGCCGCGGAAGGATGGACAATACGCCCCGACCGTTGTCGTGACCGCGGGTGGGATTGATCAACAGGAACAGAACATCAACCTGAATGTAATTCCGGCTTTTCTGACTCTCACGCGACAGGCTCATGGTCAGCGCTTCGTGAAGCGTCCTGCG
>CANJZR010000055.1 GCA_947479075.1 Planctomycetaceae bacterium | reverse complement strand
TCACGCACTCCCACCAACAGCTCGGGGCCGGTGATATGTGCCGAGTCATCATCCGTTTCCTGCGAGGCCTTCTTCAAGTTTTCCTGCGAAAACTGCAGGGCCTCGAAGACGAACCGGTAGGCGTCCGGGTGGAACTTGAGTCGAGAAGGACGCAACCTGCTGGTGAGGGCCATGACTCCGATTCCCCTGAAAGGGATGCAACTGCCACCCTCCACATCGGAGAGTGACAATGAACTATATACCCTGATCGGTATTCATGGAAAGCCCCTCTGCAGAGATGATTTTCTTCCGCAAAGTTTTCTTGACAGGAGTTTTCATTCGAGTCGCTATTTTTCAGCTGGAATGCACAGTCCCGGCTGTCCCGAAATGCGACCGGTAAACCACCAGACCGTACGACCACTACAGACACCCATCTTTCCCAGTCGCCAATCTTTCGGCAGAGTTTGCCTCACCGGAGAAGTTTCCGGTCGTCGATACTGACTGCGGAATACCGTTCCAAGAGTCTGATGTGTCATCGATGAGAGAATGGGGATCGTCGTGTACTCAACCAACGACACAGCCCGCCCGCTAATGCGTCTGGTCGGTTTGATCGCTTCCGTGGTCGCTTTTGCGAGTCTTTGGTCGGGGGACCAGAAGATTCAGCAGGAGATTGCTGCTGCCCGGGCGAAAAGCCAATCGGTCTATGCCGGACCGTCCGTCCTGCAGAACATTCCCGTTTCGCCGCGGGTCTCTGCCACGAAACTGGCCGAGCGGGCCACATCGCCGATTCTCGGGCTGCTGGATCGGATTCCCCAGGGGCAGTATCAGCTGTTCGATGGCCGGGGGCGAGTGGGCATGCTCGTGCTGGAAAACCGCCGCCAGGGGGCTGGCACATTCGCCGCTCCATTCCAGCATTCGCTGACGATCCAGACATCGTGCGGCGAAATGCTCCTGAAGCCGATTCAGTCGGTGTCGGCTTCGTCGTTGATTTACCGGTAATAATGACACGCGGCCGATCGATGATGTTCCGATCGGCCGCAGGATTGAACGCGTTGCTGACTCTCGAAAATGACCGAGAGCTTACTTCTTCAGCTTCTCGATCGCTGCTGCGACTGCTTTGCTGTCATCCGCAGCGGCAACCATCGTGTTCTTGTAAGCGATCTTGCCATCGAGGCCGACGACAAAGGTCCAGCGTTTGGCAGTCGCCTTGCGGGTCAATGAGATCTCCTTGCCGTCCGAGGTCTTGACCTTCGCCACCTTGTCGGCGATCTCGACCGGGACGCCGAACTTCGTGGCGACTTCACCTTCGACATCGGCCAGCAGCGCGAAGTTCAGCTTCTGGTCCTTCTTGAAGATCTGGTGGTTCTCGACGGTGTCGCCGCTCACGCCGACAACTTCGACGCCGCTGTCCTGCAGCTTGGACAGATCATCGCGGAAGCCGCACGCCTGCTTGGTACAGCCACCGGTCAGGTCGGCTGGGTAGAAGTAGACCACAACGATCTTCTTCCCGAAGTGGTCCGAGGATTTCCAGTCCTTCCCGGCATCGTCCTTGACGCTGAATTCCGGAGCTGTGGCCCCCACATCGAGCTTTGCTTCTTCAGCCATAATGTTTTGTCCGATTCCCAATACCGCCAACCCCAGGGCCGTCACGGTCGCCAATGTCCAGGTGCTAAGACGCTGCATGAGAGTGATCCTCTTGTATAGGTCAATCGATGAGGCCACCGCGTTGCACGGCTCAAATGCCGAACACGGGGCAGGCTGATACCATCCCAGAATACGACGCTTGGAATCTGCTGGTCAAACAACACGGATAAAAACATCGGTGTCAGCCTCTCGGCAGGCATGTCATTCACGTCCGAAAGGGTGTCCCGCCTTCGACTCGCCTGACCTGCCGTTCGCCCTTCGCAAATCTTCCCGCTACAATCAGCGACCACCACTCGCTCATCGAACCGGGAAAGGTTCCTGTGTCGTCCTGGATCCTCCAGCACTTTCTGAATCCGGCGCTGTTTTGGCCGGGAGTCGCGCTGGCTGCACTGCCGATCATCATCCATTTGATCAATCGGATGCGGTATAAGCGGGTCCGTTTTGCGGCGATGGAATTCCTTCTCGCCAGCGAGCAGAAGAACCGTCGCCGTGTGCTGCTGGAACAGCTGCTGCTTCTGCTGGCCCGGATACTGCTCGTGCTGTTGATCCTTGCATTGATCGGTCGGTTGATTGTCGATCCCAAGCACCTGTCGTTGTTTCAAGGGGCGCGAACTCACCATGTCATCCTGCTTGATGACACTGGCTCGATGCGGGACCGACTCGGCGAGTCGAGCGTGTTTGATCAGGCTCGCGATGTGGTGCGCGGAATCATTGCCCAGGGAGCAGAACGGCCCGGCACGCAGCGTGTCACGCTGGTCATGCTGTCCAATCCCACCGAGACTTCGTCCGGCCTGACGGAACGGGATGTCGACGCCCAACTGCTCGACGACTCGGCCGCCCAGCTGCAGGACCTGACCTGTTCCTTCCGCACTGGCAATCCCGTCGCGGCCTTGAGTTCCGTGCGTAGTCGACTCATCAGCGACCGGGCGACGGAAAAGGTACTCCACATCCTGTCTGACTTTCGCAAGCCTGACTGGTATGACAATGGGGCACTGATCAGCGAGCTGGAGGCGTTGGACAATGCCCAGGTCAGTTTGAATCTGGTACGGCTCGTGAACGAGCAGCACGAGAATCTGGCGATTACCGATCTCACCGGCGCCGTGGAAACAGCTGCAGTCGGTGTCCCGATCGTGATGCGGGCGAAAGTGTTGAACGCTGGGAAACGTGAGGTCAACACCGCCAAGCTGGCCGTGGCCATCGATGGCCAGGCCCTCAATCGCCGTGAGCCGCTTCCTCCGCTGCCCGCTGGCGAAACTCGTGAGGTGACGTTCGACGTGGATTTCGCCAGTAGTGGCCTGCACCGAGTCGAGGTGTCTCTGGAAGCCGATGCACTCGAAGCGGACAACATCCGTCGGATCGCTGTGGATGTTCCGCAGTCAAACCCCGTTCTCGTGATTGACGGTACCGCCGGGGCAGTGCAGGGGCGGTACGTGGCCGATGCCCTGGCAGCTGATCAGTCCGTCACCGGATACTCGGTGACGATTGATGGCCCCGAGGGATTGCGGAAACGCGATCTCACTCCCTTCGCGTTGATCTATCTGCTGAACGTGTCTGACCTGCCACCTGATGCGACCGATGCCGTGCGTAAATACGTGCGTGATGGAGGTGGCCTCGCATTCTTTGCAGGTGAAACGCTGAACTCGACATTTTACAACAAAGAGTTCTACGCATCTGGAAAGGGACTCTTGCCCGTCTCGCTGGCACCGACGCCCACACTTCTGCCGCCAGCTCCGGGGACGACTCCCACGCCTGATCTGGTCGTCACGGACCATCCGGTCTTTGCGATCCTCGCAGGACAGGAGAATCCCCTGATCGACTTCGTAAAGATCAATGCATACTTCGCTGTCGATGCCTCAGCTCCCCGAGCGGAGGGGACGCGTGTCATCGCTAGCCTGCGTGATGGGGCTCCGCTGATGTTGGAGAGCGAGTATGGACAGGGGCGCGTACTGACATGTCTGACGGCGGCCGGTCCAACACCTCTGTCAGAGACCATGCAGAAGCTGGCGATCGATCCTGATTCTCCCGGCGAAGTGCCGCCAGCGGTGTGGAATAACTGGGCCAGCGGCAATGCCAGTCCGACGTTCGTGGTGGCCCAGCTGGAGATCGCTCGCCGCCTGGCCCGAAAGGACAGGGCCCTGCCGCACAAGATCGTGGGAGAAGAGATCGCGGGCACGCTCGATCAGGCGATCTTCCTGGATGATGTCGAGATCCGGACTCCTGATGATCAGGTCATCAAGATCAAGGCGGACCATGCGGGAGAGGGGGCTGAGAACGCCTCGGCCGCGACGACCTCGCACACCGTGAGCTATCACTTTCGGGAGACTGATTCACCGGGCGTGTATGGGTTGCGTCGCTTTCGTAAGGATCAGACGACTCAAGAGACGCTGCTGGCCTACAACGTTCCGCCTCAGGAAAGCCAGCTCGAACTGATTACCGACGATCAACTGAAAAAGCAGATGGGCGGCATTGAGTTCACCATTCAGTCTCCGGGAGAAACCGATTGGCTCCGTCGGGAATCTCCGGGCGAAGAGGTTCGCTGGTGGCTGCTGTGGGGGCTGATCCTGATCGGCCTGCTGGAGCAGACGCTGGCCTCGCGAGTGAGTTATCACTCAGCTGCCAATCAGAAATAATCACAACCCGGGGAACACGCCTTGGCGACAACTCCCGATACACCGAAACCACAGCGTCACCTTCCGTTTGGTGGTGTGCTGTCGTTAGTCGCGGGAGTGTTTTTGACAGCGACGGAGCTTTCGACCAGGTTCATCGAGGGGCGATTAGGGTCATTTGGTCACGGGACAATCCTGTTCTGCGGGACCCTGTTCGCGGTCTGGGGCCTCAAGGAGATGATTGCTGGCTGGTGGCCGCGTATCGGTCGCAATACTCTGATTCGGAATCGATTTCATCTTCCGACCGAGGGATGGGCGTTTCTGATGATGATGTTCGTGTTGTTCATCGGGTCGCTGATGGGCAGATCGAACCCGCTAATGCTCGTCTTCTCGATGATGGCCGGTGCGTTTGTGATGAATGGCTGGCTGACATTCACCTATCTCAAGGGGGTGACCGTTGAACGAGTTCTCCCCGAACGCGTGATGGCCGGAGAACCTTTCTCCGTTGAGGTCTCAATCCGGAACAGCAAGAACTGGCTTTCTGCCTGGATGATGACGGTCAAGGATCATGTGTTGGGGCGTTCGACGACCCTGGCTCCGGAAGTCGCGTTTATTCGAGTTCCTCCCGGTGAACACCAGCGTGGTCACTATCAGCTGGTTCTGGCGGAGAGAGGACGGTACGAGTTTGGTCCTGTTTATGTGGATACGCGATTTCCGCTCGGCCTGGTGGAGCGTGGATTGAATCTCGAAGTGGCTGCGCGTCTGCGGGTCTATCCACGACTGGGGCGACTCCAGCCTGACTGGAAGAGGAAGCTCCAGAACGCGACGGAGCAAACCTCATCGCAGATTGCCCAGGGGGGAGTCTTTGCCGACGAGTTTCACCGACTGCGTGAGTATCGTCCGGGTGACGATATGCGCTCCATTCACTGGAGAACCTCGGCACGCCGCAATGAACTCATGGTTCGTGAGCATCGCGACAGCCGTGACCGCAGCCTGTTGATCCTGGTCGATTCGTGGTTGCCCGCACGGTCTGGCGTATCAGCCATTGAGGACTTTGAACACGCCCTGTCATTTGCAGCGACGATCTGCGTCGATGCCGCACGCAACAGCCGCGAGTCACGAATCACTCTGACCGTGAATGGGGAGTCGCTGCGCGTCTGGCGTGGTGGCAGTGGAGGCGAACGTATCGAGGATCTGCTCGATGTGCTGGCTGACGTGTTCCCGAATAATGACACCAAGCTGGGGCCACTCTTCGAAGCGACCGCCTTGGATCGCTCCGGATTGCCTCGTATTCTGCTCCTCACGGCCCGGCCGCATGAAGCCCAGGCTGAGATACAAAAACAATCTCTTCAGGACCACACGCTCTCTTCGATTCAGGTATTGAGCCTTGGCTCCCCGAACCTCAAGCAGATATTTGAGGTCATATAAAACAGTGTCGCTGTGATGTCGATTCGCAGTTGTCATGAATCGCGAACAGCGTTGACGCTCACCACAGGATGACTGATGAAATCGTTGCTTTTTCTGATGGCGCTGGTGGCTGGCGTGGCGACCTCCGCCCAGGCGGTGATCAACTCACAGCTGAGAGGTCGACTGGCTGAGCCGATGCAGGCCGCCACGATCTCTTTCACTGTGGGCACGTTGATCTGTTTTGCGTACTGTTTTTTGAGTCGCATTCCGTTCCCTACGCTCGAAACCTTGAAAGGGTTACCGTGGTGGATGTGGACTGGTGGGGCGCTGGGGACTCTCTTTGTCTGGACGAGTATTCTGGTCACACGTCAGATCGGCGTGGCTGCCATGATCGGGCTGGTGGTGGCTGGGCAGATGATCGCGTCACTGGTGATTGATCATTACGGGTTGTTCCACTCGCAAGTCCGGCTCGCTTCGCCGGGGCGGGTTCTGGGAGCGGGGCTGGTCATCCTGGGAGTGGCGCTCATGACCAGCTCCATGGATCGCAAGCCGTTCTCGAATGTGCCGACGAGCGAGACTCCCGCCGAGATCAAATAGCGTCAGGCTGATTTTGACCGGCGTTCGGTGCCCCGTTGAATCGTTCTCTTTCGTTCATCACTGGACAGTGCGTAGACCGTTCGCAGTAACCGCTCCATTGCGGGCGAAAGCTCACACTGCCGTCGTCCCATGGCGGTTCGAGCGGCTGCCAGAGTTGGCTCGAGACCTTCCGGGAACTCCTCAATCGCCCCATGCCAGACGCGACTGAACGACGGTATGTGCTTGGGCAGCAGTCGTCCGCCCGGCAGGATCATGCTCATCACGCCGACCGAGGATCCGGTATTGAAGAGGCTGCAGAGTGCGGTCTTGGAGTGGTCACCGACGAAGCACCCGACTTTGGTCGATCCGCTGGGGATCGACTCACCCCACAGGGGTACCGAGACCGCCGAATAGTCATTCTTCAGGTCGCTGTTCGTGCTGAGTGCTCCCAGATTGACCCACGGGCAGATATAGCTGTGCCCCAGAAACCCGTCGTGGTATTTGTTCGAGTACCCGTGGAAGATGCTCTCTTCGATTTCACCGCCGACACGACAGACCGGCCCGATCGTGGTTCCCGCTTTGACATTGGCCCGGAAGAGCTGTGAGTCGCGCCCGATGAATGCAGGGCCCTCAATACGAGTGAATGGCTGAATCTGAGCTCCCGCTTCAATCCAGACGGGCCCGCGCCGGGCATCGATCACGACAAACGGGTCGATCTGGGCCGAAGGGTGGATATAGAAGTTGTCGTCCATCCCGAGCAGAGCCACCTGAGGTCCGACGTTGATCTTCGATGGTCCGCGGTGCCTCTCCCGGAAGTCCTGCTCGAGTTGTGATCCGTTGTGATGCACCAGATCCCAGGGATACTGAATCAGATGACCAGTCGCCGGGACTGCGCGCTGCTCGCGAGCCCACTTCTCGGCGCTGGTGGCGATGTGAAACGGATCGAGTTGAGCGGCGTCAGCGGGATTGATCATCAATCCCACGAGCGTGTCATTCAGCCAGACGGCATCGCCCGGCAAGAGTGTCTTCAGCTGGTGAACATCGGGGAGCCAGCGACCATTGAGCAGAAGTGTCGGCTCGGATCGCAGCCAGTCCCCTCGATTGATCAGAGCGGTCGAGTGTTCTTCCTGGTACGCATCGGCCAGCCATGAGCGGATGAAGCCCCCCCACTTCGACGGGACCAGAGAACGGTTCACTCGCTCGCGCAGCCCGGACTGTCCACACACCAGCTCGAACACCGGTCGCAGCCAGCAGAGCGGACGCAGCTGGTTGGCTATCGCATCCTCGAAATAGGCCACTTGCATGTTGAGATCCTTCTCCTGCACTGCGAGACAGTCAAAGATCACTTCGGAATGATCGATGAATCGGTGACGTTGCCCCCCGGGAAAACTTCACCACTCTCCGCTACGGGACTATACTTCCGATGTCGAGTCGAGGGGAACAGAGAGTCGCTGGAAGCCAGCTCCTGTCACGCGGGCTCGCTTTTCGCGAACACAGGTTTTCACTTTGGAGACGCCCCATGACCGGTCAGGTGCCCTCGATCGAACTCTTGGAATCAACACATCAGTTTCCGTGCGTTTTTACGTTCAAGGCCATTGGCCTGACATCGAATGATTTCGTCGATCGAGTTTTGGCTGCCGTGAAGCATGAGCTGAAGACCGATGTCGATCCGCCCTATTCCTCTCGCGTCACAGCGGGAGTCAAACACACGAGCGTCACGATCGAGCCGAAGGTGACTTCGGCGGAACAGGTGATCGCCATCTATCACAGCATCCATGCGGTTGAGGGCATTGTCATGATGATGTAGCGGTCAGACGCTACACGAGACCATTGCGTTTCCGGATAAACCACTCCGCGGTCATCAGGCCGACAAAGACCAGCATCAGGGGCCAGTTGTCCCACAGATTGACCAGCCGGTTCCGTGTGAGTTCCGTGCTGATGCCGGACTTGAGCAGGTCGTCTAGAAACGCTCCCAGCTTCTCGGGGGGGACGACGCTGGCACCGGTAAGTTCGGCGATCTCAGCCATCAGGTCGGGGTCAGCTGCAGGATTATCCAGCTCGGGGTCGCGTGCTTCGACGATAAAGCGGGTTGTCGTCGGAATCCCTGCCGATTTTCCCTCGACCGTGGCTCGGGCAGTCACCCAATAGTCACCCGGTACCGCCGGGCTGACAAACTCCGCGATCGCGCCTTCTGCATTCTTTTGTGAGGCGATCGGGACGGGCTTACTCTGTTGAGGACCCTGGACTTCGACCTGGAATTCCGCATTGGGTATGGGTTGGTTTTGCTTGTCGTGCAGCTTCATCACAATCGGGACTTTACCTCCCGGGGCAAAGTTCCGGGGATCGATGATCACCTGCAACGGTTGATCGCTGTCCTGCTCCTTGTGGGCCAGCCAGAGCAACATCTGCTGCCAGAACCGCTGGTGCAGAGGGCCATACCCCCCCAGATGCCAGAGATAAGTTTCGTCGACAGCCAGGGCTGCAACTCGCGAACGGCCGACATCAGTGGCGAGGAGCAGTGGATCGCCATCGGCTGACTCGGCCAGTATCTCCACGCTCGCATTCGCCGGGATCAGTCGAGTCGCTCCACTCAGCGGGGGGAGAGTCCGCCACGTCTGATCGTTGCTGCCGGGATTGATCACCATGAGGAAGTGACTCTCACCAGTCTCGGTCGGCAGCATCTGGATTTTCTTGCGGAGCTGTCGTGTCGGATCAATCATCCCCGGAGGGTTGGCAGTTCCTTCGAGTTTCACGGGGAACAGTTTGCCGAGTTCAGTCCCCGCGTAACCACCGGTGCTGTAGTTCAGTTCTCCTCCGAGCAGACACAGACCCGCGCCTTCCCGAACACGTGCTGCAAAATCATTCAGGAGATTCTTGCCGGGAGCCAGAAAGACTGACGCGGGAACATCGCCGAGGATGTAGACATCGTACTTTCCCTTGGCAAAGAGACTGGCATCCCGCTTGGGATCTTCGATCCAGTCGAGGCGAATCCGGGTCTCGTTGAGTCGGCGAATGAATTTCTGTTCGGTGCGACCGAGTCGATCAATGTAGGCCACGCTCATTCCGCCTTTGGTGACGGTGATGAGTGTTTCGAGCCGGTTATTGGTTGTCTTGACCTCGCCCATAAGCGGTTCAGCAACCAGGGCGATCTTGTATTCACCCGGCATCATGGCGACGAATGACAGCTGGACCGGTTGAGCCACGGCATTCTCAGTCGGCGAGAGTTCTACCGAAGTTCTTGTGTCGAGCGAGACAGGAGCGTCCTTCCATTCCCCGGTCTCACCCGGCCTTTTGCCTGTGCGATCCTCAATCATGAGTTTGACCCGGATCTTCCGTCCGGCGGCACCGACCATGCGGATGCGAGCTTTGACGACTTCGATCTTTCGTTCATAGGTGAGCGAGTTGACGAGCAGGTCTTCCACGGCGATATCGGAACCCGTCGTGGTGATCTCGGGCGTGCCGTAGAGAGTCGTGTAGATGGGAACCGATTTCTGTGCCGCAAAACGCCGGGCGGCGGCCCGTGGATCGACATCAATTTCGCCACTGGCTCGTTGGGCTCCGTCACTGAGCAGGAATGTTGCCGCCAGTCGCTTGGCCTGGTCCTCTTTCCGGAGTTCCTCAATCGCCAGCCCGATCGCGGTGAACTGCCCGTCATCGGTGGGAGTGAGTGTCTCGACCGACTTCGACGACTCCGCAAACTCAATAAAGCGGATGTCGACCTTTTCCCGCAGGTTCTTCAGCGAGGGTGCAATCTCCTCGATGGTCTTGCGCAGCTGTTGCCCGCGAGTGGTTCCTGCGGGGCCATCTGGTGTGTTCATGCTGCGGCTGTGGTCGACCAGGAACACCAGCTGGGCACCACGTTCATCGATCTCGCTGAACTCCAGTGCCGGGCGGAACATGGCAAACAGCAAGACAGTGGCTGCGAGCAACCGCATCCCCAGCAGCAAGCGTCGCTTGGCTGTCGGAAAAGCCTGGATTCGAGAGGGGTACGTTCCCAACACCAGTCCGTACACCAGCCCAGCGACCAGCAACATCAGCGGCCACGACCAGACAGGACTGAAGACCAGATGGACATCCATAAATCGCAGATCCGACTGCCAGGATTCCGACGGGGAGACCGGAATGATACCTCAGTCCTGCAAAAGAAACGTCTAAGGGGACACTCCGATTCGTTTACTGATCCGCAGTTTTTCCCGCTGGAGCAGAACTTCCAAACGCTGTTCGATCGGATCGTACTCGCAGTTCGAGACTCCGAAGCCGAAACTCTGAGTTTTGAGTTCGTAGGCGACCTGGCCAGACTGTTTATCGACCAGTGACAGATGAACCTTCTGGACCGAATACCCAGCGACTAGCGACTCTTCCACCCGGACAAATGGCAGGACGGGACAGCGATCCATGGAATTCGTCAGCAAAAATCCCTCGAAAGGATACGTCCACCGAAGTTCAGGGGCCTCGCGCGAGATGGCCGTGACGTTGCCGTGAACCGGAACTGCCGGACAATCCAGAAAGGCCTGTTTGGGTGATGAGTCTCCGACGAGATAGAAATGATTTCGATCCCAGACGCAGTAGTCGACGGGACCGTCCGCCTCTGGATCAGCCACGCTCACTTTCTCGCGACCGGCTTTTCCCAGCGACTGGGGGAGACCGCTCTTCCAGGGAATCAGCTTGAGTTCACCCGATGCGTCGAGACAGATTCCCTGCCCCGGTGGGCCCGCTCCTAGGCGTGATGACATCTTAAAGGGCAATGACCAGGCAGGTTCGATCTGCAATTGATCGCTTTCATCCCAACGTTCTCGGTCGGTTTCGTGTCGACCGTTGATGGGGGCTGGGAGCACGCGATGCCTGGCCAGTAACCAGCTCTGCTCGTCACCCGGTTGTTCGGACAGTGTTGTGATTCCGGAGGTGTCCCAGGGAAAAAGCATACTTCTGAACTCAGACCGTCCCGGAATCTGGAGGGTACGCCCCGAGCGGATCGAGAAGGCACTAACCCGGCTGCTGCCGATCCGATAGAGGCGGTCGTCATCGCAACGAACGATTTCGTTCGGACAGTCGGGACGCTCCCACAGAAGTTGTCCGGTCAACGCACACAATACCTCGATTCCTCGGCGGGAACGAACCACGACTTGTCGAGAGTTGGCGACCTCAAACGACGTGGCGGGAAATTGTGAAGCGTAGTCCTGGCTCTGGTCATGCAGTGCCTGTGGACTCTGCAGCGGAACTGGAAGGTTATGCTGCGAGAACCGGCGCGGGTCGTGGTCGGAGCTCATGCTTCCAGATCTGGTCCACAAGATTCGTTTATCGGGAATAGAACAGGCATGGATCATGCCAGCATGGATCAGATAGATCTTGAGACCAGCACCGTACAGGACTGGAGGAACAGGGACATCCTGAAACTTATTTCCGGTCGACAGAAGAAGTTCGCAGTAACGGCTTCCATCCTGTCTTTCGATGATGAGGGCGGTTCGTTCCTGATTGAACGTGTAGTGGAAGTTTTGGAGCGATTCGTTCGGCTCTCCGATCCAGTGAATGGGCAGAGCCCAGTCGCGTTCCGAATCAGCGTCTGCCCAGCGCACAAGCTCGATTTTGCCCCCTTTCCAGCTCGGAGGAGGCTGACGCTGAATGTCGGTGATTCGACCGAGCAGCTGTTCTAATTCCGGACGGGTCGGGTGGATGTCCTGGGGCCAATTCGCCTGGTCGGGGAGGTCGGCGATTCGGCGACGGGCTTCCCCCACCCAGTCAGGGGTGGCCAGGAACTCGATGAGTTGAGCGGATGCCTTGATCGAAGTGGCACGCTCTCTTGAATGTGTCAGCGCCTCCAGCCTGACG
>CANJZR010000054.1 GCA_947479075.1 Planctomycetaceae bacterium | reverse complement strand
TCTGCAGCTCCTCCAGGCGTGGCTTTTCGGATTCCTTCTCTTTGTCGAGTTTTGATTGCTCTTCTTTGAGTGGTGCTGCTTCCAGATCGAGAGCGGCATTGTGAGCCTCGATGGCAGCTCGTTCAGCCGGGAGCTCAATCACCAGGTCGTCGCGCCGTTTCACTCCGGCGAAGAACGCTCGCAGCCGATAATGGTCGGCCTGCGACAACGGGTCGTACTTGTGGTCATGACACTGGCAGCAGGTCATCGTCAGTCCGAGAAACGCCGAGGCTGTCGTGTTCGTCAGGTCCGCCTGTTCATCGGCACGCAGGCGGGCCTCCTCCTGAAAGATCGCAGCGGTGCTGTCCCACTGACCCAGTTGGAGATAACCGGTCGCGATCAGTGTGTCAGCTTCTTCGGCCGTCGATGGGGGGCTGGCAACGAGTTCATCCCCTGCCAGCTGTTCGACGATGAAGCGATCAAATGGTTTGTCGGCGTTGAAGGCCCGGACCACATAGTCACGGTATTTCCACGCCAGAGGTCGAAACTCGTCCCGCTCATACCCGTGCGTGTCCGCATAACGAACCACATCGAGCCAGAGCCGGGCCTGTCGCTCGCCATAGTGAGGCGAACTCAGCAGCCGGCTGACCAGATTGTCGTAGGCCTGTGGATCGGAGTCAGCCACAAACGCGTCGACTTCTTCAGGGGTCGGCGGCAAGCCAATCAAATCGAACGTCACCCGGCGAATCAGCGTGCGACGGTCAGCTTCGGGAGACGGTGTTGTTCCGGCCTCGACCAGCTTCTGCGTGACAAATCCATCGATCGGATTGCTGCAGGCCACGCCGTGCGGAGCAGGCACCGCCGCTGCCACGGGCGGCTTCAGGGACCAGAGGTCGAGTCGTTCACCATTCCAGATCTTACGAATCGGATTGTTCGCGTCGGTGAAGGCATCGCCTACGGGGGCATCACTCGAAGTCGCTGTCGCCGGCATTGATTCGGGCCAGACAGCTCCCTGCTTCACCCACTCAGTAATCGCGGCAATCTGAGCTTCGCTGAGCTGGTCCTTGGGGGGCATCTGCAGCTCGGGGTTATCGAACTTCACTGCCTGGACCAGCAGGCTCTCTTCGGGCTTCCCTGCGACGAGCGATGGACCGTTCTCTCCACCTTTGACTGCAGCTTCCCGGCTGTCGAGCCGCAGGCCGCCCTCCTGCTTGTCGGGGCCGTGACACGAAATGCACTTCGTGTTGAGCAGTGGCAGGACCTTCTCACGAAAGAGCGTTTCGCCCGCTGGCTGTGCGGAGTCCTCCGCCCGAGCTGCTGCCCCAAGCAATAACGTGAACAGGACGAATGCGTACCAACGCATGCAGAATGCCTCGGGAGAATCTCACGGAATACAACCATTCCCACCCACAGCTCACCCATCAGTGGCTGTTGATTCTATCCTACTCCACTCGGCCGGAACTGTCGCGGCCAAACCGGGGATTGCTCCCCACATCAGTCACTTTCCTTGTGAAGAACGAGCCCTGGCCGGAAGAGGCTCATTCGCCCCAACATTCGAAAGCGGAAATTCGTAGAGATAGCGGCGTCATCCGCGGCGCTGTACTCTGAAGAAGTACCTGACTTTGTGTTCCGAACCAGGTTGCTATCGATGCTACATCTGCCCGATCAACGCGTGCTGGCCATCTGGGGATGTTTTCTCATCCTCACCACCACTGCGTGTATGGGGCAGGATCGATCGAAACCAGCTGAGTCTTCTGCAAAGGTGCAGTGGAATCTCGTGTTCATTGGGCCCGATCAGGCTGTACCGATCTCGGTCACCGTCAGTACGGATGATGGACCACTCGCCAGGCGGAAAAAGCTGGCCGGGATGCTGTTGCTGAGGTTTGATTCCGACAAAGACGGAAAGCTCTCCGCCGCTGAGGCGGCACGACTCCCTATGCGGGCGAAAGCTTCCGGGACTGGGCTGGGTGACAAATGGAAAGCACTCGACCGGTCGCCCGTGGATGATTCCCTCTCTGTGGAGGAACTGACCGAGTTCGTCAACGAGCAACTCGGTCCGGTGTTCCAGATGTCGACTCGACCTCCTCGTCTCGCTCAGAGTGTCGAACTCGTCCCTCGGCTCGACGCGGACCATGATCAGTTGATCTCGTCTCAGGAACTGGTCGGCGGAATGGCACAGCTGAAGCAGGCTGATCTGGATGACGACGAAGCTGTATCGATCGCCGAGCTGCAACCCAATCCGCGCCGAGCGATGTCGAATAACCAGCAGACACTCGGGTCGTATCCCACGCCAGTCTTTCCGGTGAACACCCCCGATGAGGTGTCGATCGCTGTACAACGGATCCTCAAGGCCTTGGGTAGCGATGGCCAGGGAACAACAGTCGCCGTGGCCCGCATTCAATCGGCCTCCGGCCAGCCCGAGATGTTCGACACCAATCATGACGGTCGTCTCAATAGTGAAGAACTCACTCTCTGGGCACAGGCGAAACAGCCTGTCGTTCAGATCACAGCTGCGCTGGCACAGCGTCGCCCCTCCACGGTGCAGATCGAAGAAGGAACCACGAAGACACCCGCTGGGGCCAAAGCGTCGATCAATCTCGGGGGAGCTGCGGTGGAGGTGAATGCCACGAACAATCGCGCGGAGCAGACCGACTCCACCAAGCTCTACCGCGTTCGTTTCCTGACTGCCGACGAGAACAAAAATGGCTACCTCGAAGAGACGGAGTTCCCCACTCTCCAGCTCTCCGTTTCATATCAGGATGTTGACGCCAATGGCGACGGGATGCTGATGCGGGAGGAACTGACCACCTTTGTGGAGTTCGATGCAATCGCCCTGCAGGCCCACATCGAGCTGATGGTCGGGGAAGAGGGGAAAACACTGTTTGAACTGCTCGACGCCAATTCCGACCGCCGCCTGACGATGCGAGAGATCCGCGAAGGGTTCTCGCGGTTGGCGGGTGTCGACCGCAATCACGATGAACGCGTCGCCCAGTCCGAACTGGAAAGCCGCTACAGGTTCACGTTCTCGTTCGGGCGCAACATGGAGTTTTCCCCCACCGGAAACGCACAAACGATGCCGACGACTCCTCGTCTACGCAGCCAGAATACCGGGCCGATCTGGTACCGCCGTATGGACCGCAGTCTGGATGGCGACATTTCGTGGCGTGAGTTTCTCGGCAGCCGGGAACAGTTCATCAAGCTCGACCAGAATGCCGATGAGCTGATCGATTTGAATGAGGCCAATGCCGCGTCAGAACCGTCCGCTGGAAAGAATTGAGATGCCATCAACCGGGATAGAGCACGGACTCAGCACACTGCGAAATCTGGAGATCGTCGTCGACCTCACCAGCCGGTATGTGGTGCTGGGAACGCTGATCAGCGAAGACGGACCGTATCTGGTTCTGGAGGACGCCGACGTACATGATCTGCGCGACAGTACGACAACACGAGAGCAGTATGTGGTCGAGGCCCGCCGCCACGGCATCCAGGCCAATAGAAAATGCACACGACTTCGCAAGGAGGAAGTCGTGTGCATCGCAAAACTCGAAGATGTGATCGCCTGAGGAGGGACCGATCACAAATCGACTTGATGACTTACTTCTTTTCAGCCTTCGGCACTGCGTATCCTGCTTTTTCAAACGCAGCGTCTGAGAAGACCAGTTCGACCTGGGCATCGCCTTCAGCCTTTGCGACCTTACCCTGGCAGTTCTCACAGCAGAACTGAACTTCGACACCACCAACCTTGACGGTCTTTTCTGGGTTCAGCTTGCCACCGGAGATCGGGCACTTGGCCTGCTTGGCCTGTCCCGTCGCGACCAGCTGATGATTCGCCTTGGTGGCGAACTTCTTGACATCCTTCTCGAACGCCTTAGGGCAGTTCTCGCAGCAGAAATAAACCTTTCCGCCCTTGTAATCGACGGTCTTGTCTTCCTTGGCAGGTCCGCCCGACACGACGCACTTCTGGTCAAACTTCTTGGCATCAGCGGCGACAACAAGTCCCGCGACCAGCAACATACATGCAACAGCAGCAAAACGCTTCATCTCAGATCTCCAACTTCATGGCATGTCCACAATCAAGCCATCGCCCCGACCAGTCACTCTTTCGGAGTGACAGGAACGCACAGGACGAGATTTCAAGATAACTTTGTACCCGGTTTTTCAAGACTGCTCTATACGAAAGGGGGGGGAATCTCCCCCTGAACACACATTTGTCCGACAATCTGAAAGCCGCGGCTCTGGCTGAAACTGGCTCTTCAGGTACGTGGGAGGTGCACTATCGACTGGCTGGAGAATGGAAAACAGCAGAATAACGTCGGTGAGAGTCAGCGTTAATCAATAATGGGGAATGGTTTGCGGCGAACCTGTGTCTTCCGGCGACCAGACCTCAATCTCGTCCGGCAAGACCGAGTATGCAATGTCGAACTGGAACACCTATTCGTCGTCAGTCTCGACGATTTGTGCTCCTCACCAGTTCGACAATTTCGCCTACTTATTCTCAATCCGATACAGGTGTGTCGCCGTCCGCAGGAACAGTGACTTACCGGCAACAGCTGGCGAGGCCATGATCCCCGCATCCAGCGAGTTGGCTGCCAGTTCCTTGTATTCATCGCCAGCCTGAATGACGGTGCACAGCCCGTCCTGATTGCAGAAGTACAGGTGTCCTTCCGACTCGATCGGGCTGGCGGAGTATTCTCCTGGCAGTCGTTTGAACCAGACCTCTTCGCCCGTTTCCGCATTCAGGCAACGCATGATCCCCTTGTCACTGACAAAGTAGATTCGGTGATCGAGGCCGATGAGTGAAGGCTTCTGCGGAATCTGGCGGTCGGATGTCCAGGCCACATGAGTGGAGGTTACATCGCCCATGCCGTTCAGCCTTACAGCGAGCAGTCGCGACTGGGAATAGCTGGTGGCGACATACACCATATCGCCCAGGACGATCGGTCTCGGGACGGTGCTGAAGCCCAGCTGACCGTAACCCGCTTTCCAGAGTTCCTGCCCCGTGCGAGCATCGTAGCCATACAACCAGTTGGCCCCGGTCGAGAGCACCTGCGGACCGGTCTCGGTCTGAATGACGAGCGGAGTTCCGTAGGCCTTTCTCAGGGGAGGCGCCGAGTCCATCTCGCCCGAGCGAGTCGTTTCCCAGGCCACCTCGCCGTTCTTGGCATTCAGCGCGACGATGAACTGTCGGTCCGTGCCATCAAAGTGAATGATCAGCTTGTCCTCCCAGATTGCGGGAGATGAACCCGGCCCGTTCTGGTGTTCGACTCGCAACGAGTCGTTACGCCACGCCACCTCACCCGTCGTACGGTCGATGCAGGCCGTCCCGTATGAACCAAAGTGGCAGAAAACCCGATCCCCCGCGATCACTGGAGTCGGCGACGCATAGCTGTTCAGACCGTGCTTAGGCTCCGGATGGCTGACCTGAAACAGATCGACGGTCCGTTCGATCGCTCCCGTAGTGCGATTCAGCTGGATGGCCTTGAGATTCAACTCGCCAGCGATGCGCAGTCCGTCGGGGTTCTTGATCTGGGCAATGCGGGCCTTTTCCTCCTCGGGGGAGAGCGGGCGGGTAATCGCGGTCGTGATCCAGACTTGCTCGCCCGAGATCACGGGCGAGGAATGGCCTTCCCCGGGGATCTCTGTCTTCCAGGCGATGTTTTCGGTTTCACTCCAGGTGAGCGGCAGTCCCTTGGCTGTGGCGTGACCCTGACCATCCGGACCTCGGAACTGGGGCCATTCGTCCTGAGACCACAGCAAACCCGTTCCTCCCCACCCGAGACAGAGGGTGACGAACAAGGCATTTCGGAGAATGGCTAGCATCGAAAATCTCTCTCAGCTGTCAGTTCAGCGGTATTCAACAGGTCCGGCCAGGACCGTATCGGGCTCTATCAGATCAAAAAAGGGCGTTGATATCCAATGCAACAGCCCAGATCGAAGGGCTTCGGCCTGGGCTGAAAGATAGCGATGGAACCACTTCGGTTAGAAGCTGGTGGAGATCGCTTCGCGACCATTTCGGGTACACAACGCACGGAAAATCGTGGTGTCGATGTTCTTGGCAATCGAGCGTGCGGAGCCATCCAGCATGGTGAAGTTCACGACATCGCCATGAAAGCTGCCAAAGCTGAAGAAGTGGACCAGATTCGATCCACCCGCATTACTGGGGGCTGTCCAGTGCAGGTCGAAGTTCGCGTGCGGGACCTGAGTCGCGGGGGCGGCGGGTTGAACTGGCTGGTCATCGCGGGCGCGAGCGCAGCAGGAGTAGTTGTCACCCCAGTACCCACCGAACAGAGTCTCGCCAAACAGAAAAGTCTGGGTCGTACCGTCAGTCGCATCGCGGAAGTTCACATGGCTATTCTGGTAGAAGATTCCGTTATTCAGGGGGGCTGGCGGAAGACCCGTCACCGGATCGACGATGGGCTGACCAGTCACGGGGTCGATGGTTGGCCACCAGCCGAGATTTCCGCGGTAACTGGTGTATCCCAGATTCTGCAGACGCGCCGATGGATAGCTGGCACTGGGACAGACGTATGGTTCGACGGGTACCTGAAGCATCCGCCAGTTTTCGGGGTCGTTTTTGGGTCTACTGAAGTTGAGGATAATCGTTCCCTGATCCATCTGTGGCAGGAGCATCGTGTGCCAGCCGTAGTGCGGGCCCATCGACCAGTCGTTCAGCTGGAGAATCTGGTTGTTGGCGAGTGGCAGCGTGACCGTGGCAGGTAATGAGGGGTAGGGGTAATCAGTGATGACCAGGGACGTGTTTTCCACCCAGCCCGAGGGGAACGTCAGGTGAGTGTCGTGATAGTTATGTGCCGCCAGCCCCAGCTGCTTCATGTTGTTGATACAGCTGCTGCGACGGGCTGCTTCACGTGCCCGCTGCACGGCAGGCAGAAGCATGGCCACCAGCAGTGCGATAATGGCAATGACGACCAGCAACTCAACCAGAGTGAAACCGCGAGGGGCCTTCTGTGGCGGGTAACAACATACTCGACGGGCTTGCATAACGATTTCCTATTCGAGAGCAGATCCTCTAGAGACGCAGAGGTCATGGCGGAAAAGACGAGAGAGATCCGATGGACTAAGCGATCATACCGCCGTCGCGATCTGATCTGCAAACAATTCGACACCCATCCATCCACCCAGCTCATCCACGGGATGCGACTGATGTGAGTGACTCTCCGGTGCGAAGGTTCCCGCTTCTTAATGGGAATTGTGCCCAATTGAACCTTAAGCCAAGATGAAGACACGCAATTTCCCTAACAATACGCGTCAATAACCTGCAATCATCTCAGCCCGCCTGGTAGGTCGACCCCGATTTCTGTACGAGGGGTTGTGAGAGTCGGGGCTGTGGGGTTTGAGCGGAACCCGGGGGGCCGTTGGGTAGTGGAAGCCCCATAACGGGCGGCGAACTCGGCGAGTGCCTGGCAGTTCAGGGAGCTGTGCAGGCGATGGTGGTTGCAGTCGTCACGCCACATCTCGGTCTGGGCCTGAGCGGACCGCAGGTTCTCGAACAGCTCACGGTTCAGGAACTCATCGCGGATCTTCGAGTGGAAGCTCTCGACGTACCCGTTCTCCCAGGCACTCCCGCGTGTGCTCTTCGATAGTTCAATAAGCTCACATCTGTTTGAGACACTTCACGAAGTGTTGCCGAGTCCTGCTAGCGGGATCTGGTCGTTCGTTTATGTCGCGTGTGCTCGATTCGATCGAGTTGAACGACATGGCCGTCATGGACCACGAGCGTGACGTCTCCGTACTGCAATCCGTGCAGGGCGTGTCGAAGCAACACGAGGAGGTCGCGCGGGATTGAGTCGATGCTGATCTCGAGATCCGCCGACGGGGCTGTTTCCATTTCAAGCATGGCCATCTCTTCCTCTCCGTGGACCTGGGCATGCCGCCCCAATGTCATGCGCGGGAGCGAACCGGAACATGAGAGCTGTTCCAGCTGCCCCCGCGCAGGTCCCGTGACAGCGGCATCAACGCGAACGCGAGTGACGCCGCAGCTTTCTGATTCGCCAGACCCTGCGTGCCTCTTCGTGGAGAGATGTCGTCTCAGGCGAAGATCTCGCGCACGACCTTCCCGCCCACATCGGTCAGGCGGAAATCACGTCCAGCGTAGTTGTAGGTCAGGGTTTCGTGATCGAGTCCCATCAGGGCCAGGAGCGTGGCGTGTAGATCCATGGAGTGCATGCGGCCCTCGACGGCGTGAGCACCAAATTCGTCGGTGGCTCCATAGGAGAAGCCCGGCTTCACGCCTCCACCGGCCAGCCACATTGGATATCCGGTGATGTTGTGGTCGCGACCGTCGGGACCTTGGGCTGTCGGCAGACGACCGAACTCGCTGCCGAACAGCACGAGCGTCTCGTCGAGCAGTCCGCGCTGTTCCAGGTCGGCCAGCAGGGCAGCGGTCGACTGATCAGTGGCCAGGGAATTGTCGGTCAATCCCTTGTGCAGGTTGTTGTGGTGATCCCAGCCGCCCTGACGAATCTGGACGAACCGCACGCCCGCTTCGCTGAGCCGGCGGGCCAGGATGCACTGGCGGGCGAAGCTTCCGGCCGGTCCGGGCTTCACGCCATAGGCATCCAGTACCGATTGAGGTTCCTTGGAAATATCGAGCAGTTCGGGAACCTTGCCCTGCATCTTGAAGGCCAGTTCGTACGACTGAATCACGCCCTCAATCTCGGACGGAGCTCCGGGCGCGGCCTGCAGATCACGGTTCATCTGCTGCACCAGATCGATCTGCTTTCGCTGCAGTGGAGTCAGCGACGAAGCTTTCAAGTTCGGCAGGAAGCCCGAATCATTGATCCGTGTTCCCTGGAAGTGAGCGGGCAGAAACGCACTCCCGTAATTCACGGCACCGCCAAAGTTCGGTGAGGGATTCACTGTCACGTAACCCGGCAGATCCTGATTCTCCGTCCCCAATCCATAGAGCATCCAGGCCCCCATCGAGGGACGCGTCAACGACGCCACGCGGGCTCCGGTATGCAGCTGGATCACTGCTTGGGGATGGGCCGGTGTGTCGGTGTGCAATCCCCGTACGAAGCACAGCTTGTCGACATGCTTGGCGACGTGGGGGTACAACTCCGAGACCCACGTCCCCGTCTGGCCATGCTGGGCGAACTTAAACTTTGAGGCCACGAGTTTCCCGCCGCCGGGGCCCGACTTGCCGTCGCTCTCCTGCAGCTTGGGCTTGTAGTCAAAGGTGTCGACATGCGAGATCGCGCCTTCCATGAACAGGAAGATGATCCGCTTCGCTTTCGTGGGCAGTTGCGGCGGCTTGGGAGCCAGCGGGTTTTGCGGTCCAGGGTTAGCACGAGCTGTGCGATTCTGTAGCCCGAGCATTCCGGCCAGAGCGAGATATCCGAACCCGGTTCCCGCGGACTTCAGGGCGTCACGGCGGGAAAACAGGCCAGTGGGGATCGATGATTGAGGTTGTGTGAACATAACAAGAGTCTCCAACTCGAACGCATTCGCGTATGTCTGTGTGATTGATCGGGAGGGGGTGTGTTTCGTGGCTGCTGCGTGCCAAGTACACATGCACCTCGTCGGTCGGGAACTGGCCCCTTGAGAGGCCAGCTCCTCGAACGCGACGGCTATGGCAGGTAACGGAACTCGCCAGAGGCGAACAGGGCCTGGATGAAGCTGGACCAGGCGGCGGTGCGGGCATCGTGAGCCTGAACCACTTCTTCCTTGACCACGGCTTCGGTCTGTTCCACATCGTCAGGGTTCACCGCATTGGCGGCTCGCTGCTGGGCATCGGCTAGAGCTTGATCCACTGGAGTTCCGCCCGTCACTGGCTCGGCAGCGGGAGCCGCTGATGCCACTTCTGGGGCAGTTCCTTCAGGAGTCTGAGCCACAGCTGATGCAGTCGCGGCCGCTTGGGCAGCGGCTTCTTTCGCCGCAGCTTCTTGCTCGCGCTGGGCAATCGCCTGGAACTCTGACTGCAACAGCTCCGCGGCGAGCTTCTCGTACTCACTCACGAACGCGAGCGTCCGATCCACTTCGAGAGTCGTCGGTGTCCGCCCCAGCGTGACTGAGTAGGCCCGTTCAACACGACCGCGATCATCCAGGTCGCTCTGCGAGAGGAGTGACTCCGCAAGCGTCAGCGTGTTCCGCCGGACGAGTGCATCGTTCAGCAGATACAGCGACTGAGTGGGCACGGTCGTGGTCTCCCGCTGGCCCGAAACGAGACCCTGGTCGGCGAAGTCGAAGACCTCCAGCGAGCCAGGCACCAGCGTCCGGAGCAGAGGCAGATAGACACTACGGGCCTTGCTGTTGTTGGCAATCTCGGTCAATTGCTGAGACTCCGGCCCGTTGTTTCGCAGCTCGATCACGCGGAGTGCCTGAGCTGCTGATCCCTTGGGGGGCTGACGATCGAGAGAACTCGACGCCATGAGGATCGAGTCGCGGAGCTCTTCCGCATCGAGGCGACGAGGGCTATGTCGCCAGACAAGCCGGTTAGCCGGATCACGAGTCAGGTGTTCTTCCGTGGCCGCTGAGCCGAGCTGATAAGCTCGTGTCAGAGCCAGCGAACGAACCAGTCGCTTCACCGACCAGCCGTCCTGAACGAACTTCGTGGCCAGATAGTCGAGCAGTTCCGGATGCGATGGCGTATCGCCAGTCACTCCGAAGTTATCGACACTCTTCACGAGGCCATTCCCGAACAGATGTTGCCAGACGCGGTTGACGATCACGCGTGAAGTCAGCGGGTTCTGAGGACTGGTGATCCACTGGGCGAGTTCGAGACGACCACTCTTGTTGGCTGGGATCTCGGGCTGTCCGGGGTAGTTCACGACCTTGAGGAATCCACGCGGCACGACCGGGCCGAGCTTCTCTGCCTCACCGCGGACGCGGACCTCAGTGTCGCCAATCTGCTTGGCTTCTCGCAGTCCGAGTGCCACGTCGCCACTGGCAGCGGGGTCAGTCAGCGCGGTGTATTCGGCTTGCAGGCGGTTCCACTTCCGCCGGGCCACCTGGCGTTTGGGGCGTCCATTGGGGGCGGGTTTGGAGCCTTCCTCAGAGTCTCGGAGCGCCTCGAATTCCGCCTTGGCATCATCGGCCGCCTTCTTGGCCGCGGCGACTTTGGCCTCATGCTCCGGTCCGGGCTGGCTCGTCTGAGACAGGATCAGCAGCATCGACGGGTCGTAGTAATCGAGCCCTCCGCCGCCCATCTTGTTCCGCACACCCGCGCACAGGTCAGTGCTGTGGAAGATCCCCGCGATCCCGTAGTACTCCTGGGTGGAGATCGGATCGAACTTGTGGTCATGGCACCGGGCACAGCTGACGGTCAGCCCGAGGAACGCCTGTGAGAAGGTGTCAATCTGCTCGTCGATGTTGTCCATCGTGAAGCGAACCTTGAACCTCTGGTTCACATCTTTGACGCCGATGGCCAGGAAGCCCGTCGCGATATTCTGTTCGCGTCGTTGCTCCTCGGATTCGTATGGAAGCAGATCACCAGCAATCTGCTCACGGACAAACTGGTCATACGGCTTGTCCTTGTTCAGAGCGTCAATGACGTAGTCGCGATAGCGCCACGCATTCGGGTAGGGCAGGTTGCGGGCGGAGCCGGTCGATTCCCCGAAGCGAGCGATATCGAGCCAGTGCCGGCCCCACCGCTCGCCGAAGGCAGTCGATTGCAGCAGGCGATCAACGACCAGTTCGTAGGCCTGCGGCGAGGTGTCGTTCAGGAACGCCCGTTGTTCTTCCGGAGTTGGGGGAAGCCCTGTCAGGTCGTACGTGATCCGCCGCAACAGGCTCGACCGGTCGGCATCCGCTACGGGGGCCAGGTGTTCGCTCTCAAGTTTCGCGAGAACAAAGCGGTCCACATCGCTGCGGGCCCACGCGGTGTCTCGCACTTCGGGGACAGTGACCGACTTGAGAGGCTGCCACGCCCAGTGCGACTGCCGCAGCTTGTCGTACTCGGCATCATCCTTCAGCAGGTTCGCCGGGATTTCCAGGCTGGGCCAAGCAGCACCGTCCTGCACCCACTTCGTCAGGATCGCGATCTCGCTGTCCTCCAGCTTGAACTCTGGAGGCATCTTGAGCTTCTCGTCCGTGTGGCTGATCGCCTTGAGCAGAACGCTCTTCTCGATGTCGCCG
>CANJZR010000053.1 GCA_947479075.1 Planctomycetaceae bacterium | reverse complement strand
GGCCATTGGTCTTTGATGACAATGATGTCATTCTCGGCGAAGGTGTGACTCATACGATTCCAGTTCAGGGATTGTCCCAGCCACTCACATTGCCGCGTGCGACCACGGGAACGAATCGACCTGTCTTTCAGGACACGGTCGGTGTGCCTGCCTCATCCGGTGCTGCTGTCAAGCTGGCGAACAACGTCACGTTTGCCGGATTCGACATCAACAACACGACCGGCATCGGCATCATTGGAAGCGGAATCAATGGCGCGACTGTGCGTGATATCCGGATCAACGGAACGACCGGAGTCGATTCGCATGGCGTCTTCCTGTTGAACTCCACAGGGACGATTTCACTGCAAAGGGTGAACATTACCGACACGATCGGAAATGCGTTCTTTGTGGATGGCGGTGATGCATCGATCGTGTACGACACCGGGGTGATCACGAATTCCTCGGGATACTCGGTACTGATCCAGAATAATACGGGCACCGTGAACATGAATGGCACCACGACGACCGATACGGGTGGTCGTGGAGTCAAGGTGACGAACTCCACCAATCAGACCACTCTCGGAAAGCTGACTCTGATTAATTCCATCGGGAATGCGTTTGAGATCAGTGACTCAACGGGCGGTGTGACCTTGCTGGATGAGTTGCGGATCACGAATGCGACGAATGACAGTTTCCTGATCAATAATTACTCGGGTGCATTCTCCGCCTTGAAGACCGTGACGATTAACGGTCGTAACCACATTGGCGTGAACCTGCTGAATATCAATACTGCGGGATCCGTGACCTTTGGGGATACAGTGACTATCGCAGGTGTGACCAGTGGTGGAGTGGACGATCACGCGATCAACTATCAGAGCTCGGAAGGCAACGTCAGCTTCCAGGGAATCTCGATCACGGACAGTAACGGGGCTGGAATCAACATTGGTGACCGTCTGGCGGCACCTGCGAATGTGAATACCGGACGTTTCAGCTCGTTCGGGACGATGGCCATCACCAACACAACTGGCTCGGCGATCCAGGTGCTGAACGACAGCTCCCGGGTCGTGTTTGCGGGTGGAACAATCTCGGAACGCGGCAGCCACGGTATCGAAGTGCTGAATCACTCGGGAACCACGAACTTTGCTGGCACGACGAGAATCACGAACGATAATGCCGTCGGTGATTCGGCGGTGGATGTGCAAGATTCGTCAGGTACCAATCAATTCGGAGCCATTATTGCTTCCGATACGACGGGGCCCGACCCTGGGGCATTTGTCAGCAATAACACGGGCCAGGTCGTCTTTGGCGGGCTGAGTGTGACGAGCAACGGGAATACCGCATTTGTTGCCCAGGACAACAGTAATCTGACGATCGGTGGAGGAACGCTGGTTGCGGAGTCCGCCCGAGCGGTGACTATGATCGATAATGCCGCATTCAATGTGGTGTTTGATGAGGTCAGCAGCAATAACTCGGACTACGGGATCTTCGTGAACAATGATGTGGGCCTGTTTTCTCGTCCGGGAACCTTCCGTGTGTTGGGTGATGCTCTGAATCTGTCGAGCGGTGGAACGATCAGCAATCAGACGATTGCTGGAGCTTCGTTGTTCAACGTGAACACCGTGGACCTGAGATTCATGGACTACGCGGCTAACGATGTGGGAATCGCGTCCGAGCAGGTGTCTTCGCTCGCGTTGCTGGCGGACCAGATTGTGGATTCGACGTCCTATGGATTGGACGTGCTCGACAACATCAACGTGAATATTTTGCAGAGCGGCTTTGACAGCAATCAAGGGGTGAATCAGGTTCGCATTCGTGCCTCCCAGACTCTCAACGCCATCGCAACCCCATCGACTCCCGCCTACAACATCACCATCGAGGATAGTATCTTTCGCGATTCGGATACCCCCGCAGAAGTGGGTGACGGAGACATGATTGCGATCAGTACTCTCGCGACTGCCAATAACTCGACGCTCAATCTGATTGTCTCTGGAAACGGACGGACCTTCTCCGGTGGGTTCGTCGGCTTCAGCTCGAACCGTGCGGCTGGAAATGCCGTGATCAGTACGCGGTGGAACGGAAACGTCAACGCCACAATTGCAAACAACCATATCCGGATGTCTACTCTCAGCGGCCAACTCGGCGTGCGATTGGTGTCGAGCCGCGTGACTGCTCAGAATAATGTGGTCTATTCAGGGAACGTCCTGAATGACGGTGGCGGTCTGGAGGACACAGGACTCCTGTTCGACTTCTACGGTCGCACCAACCTCTCGATCATCAACAACTTCGGTTTGGATGCCAACAATAATCGGGTGGTCAGGGGCTTCACGATGGACGGAAACTCCACGGTCAACGGAAATGAACGGGCCATCGACCTGATCTTCCGTAATTCTTCGAACGTGATCGACATCTCGCGGAACGATATCGTCTTCAATACTTCCGATGGTACGGGAGTCTATATCGAGTCCATTAGCGGGCCGGACACGTCTGTCAACATGGACGGCAACGATATCAGGATGTTTGATGACAATTTGAACAACCCCGAAATCGGGATCCGGTTCGGTTCTGTTTTTGGAAACATCACGCTGTCGAGTGTGGACAACCAGAACAACTCGATTCCTCAGTCTGTGTTCCTGAACATCATTCCTCTGGTTATTGATCCGGGAGTGTCGACTGGCACCTTCCTGATCAACAATCAGCGGTTGCCCTGATCTGAGTTCATCGTGTCTGAAGTCCGCATGCTGCAGGTCACCTGCCATGCGGACTTTTTTTATTGAATGGCGGCCGGTTCCTCTGCAACGGCCGCTCCCAGGTCAAGGAAGTTCAAGGCCGGGTGGGTCTGACCGATGCGGAGGCTCTGGACCCCGCGACGATCAGTCGCTGATGCGTTGTGTTCCCCGAACAGGCGGTATCGCCAGGTCCCCGGTGTCTTCAGGATCGCTTCGAGTGCTGTCAGGCGTTGTTCCATCGCTGCCAGGCGGCTCCGGAGGTTGATCGTATCGCCGACATAGACCGGGAACTCGGGGGCCTCTTCACGAAAAATCTCATAGACACACGGCTGGTCAGGTTCTCGGGCGATCTGACTAGCGGACAACTCTCGAAACGCTCCCACGGTCGGAGGTTGACCCCCCTCGGCGGCCCGCTGCCACAAGCGGGCATCCTTGCGCAGCCTCAATGCGGCCCACCGGTATTGCAGCGTGCGATGGCCCGGGGCCAGGCTTCTTGCGATGTCATCGAATCTCGCAGCTGCGGTCGGATCACTGAGGACTTCATCGACGCTGAGGTAACCGGCATCGAGCATTTTTCGCAGCGCGATCTCGCTGGCAAAGAGCAGGGGATCAAGCTGATCCCACGACATGTCGGTTCGCTTCGCCGATGTTTCCAGCTGTAACTCACCGCTCTTGCGCAGCCCGACAATCCCCAGATTCCAGTCGCGTGGTCGGCCCGCCAGTCCCCGGGCACCGCAGGCATCAATGAACTTCGCGTTCAGCACGGGATCGGCGATCAACCGGTCGACCGAGTATCCGTCACTGGCCTCTTCGAACGCAGCTGCGAGTCCCTGTGGATCGGGCTGGGACTCTTTCTTGAATTGACTGCGTCCCGCCTGTGTCGCTGGAGCACTCGACAGCGGGTCGGCCGGACCTTCGAGTGGATCGCCCACCCGGGCCTGATGAATGCGGTCACTCGCCAGTCGGACGTACTCCGCCGAGAGTTCAAATCCGAGATACGATCGGCCCAGTTTTTTCGCCACGAGCAGGGTGCTGCCCGAACCCGCGAATGGGTCGAGCACGACGCCTCCGGCGGGGGAAGAACAGCGAATGATTCGCCCCAGCAGCTGTTCCGGCATCTGGCAGCCGTGGAAGCCCGCTCGCTCCTTGAACGTTCCTGCCACGCGAGGAAAGAACCATGTGTCATGGTCAGCCAGGAACCCGCCGTTGCGTGTGTCCTGCGGTCGCAGGATCCAGGTGTTGTCAGGCAGGCGACCACTGTGTTCGGCTCGCGCATCTCGATACACGAGTTGGCGGGCGGATGGAACTCGAATCTCCTGGTGGTTGAACGTGAACTTCTTGCTGTCCTTGATGAAGTACAGCAGATGGGTGTGGGATCGGCTGAAGTTCGCTTTGCAGTTCACGCCGAAGGTGTAGTACCAGATGACCCAGCTGCGCAATTGAAACCCGACTTCACAGGCCACCTGCTTCAGTTCGGCGACATACTCGTCTCCGATGGCCAGCCAGAACGAGCCATCTGGTTTCAATGCCCGGTGGACGCCCTTCATCCAGGCTCGCGACCAGTTCAGATACTCGTCGTCCGACTTGCGGTCATCGTAGACATCGTACGAGAACCCGATGTTGTACGGAGGGTCAGCAAATACAAGGTCGGCGTGTTCCGACTCGGGCAGCGACTGGAGCAGCTGGATGCTGTCTCCCTGATGAAGTTGATTGAGCCACTTGGACATGCAGACCTCGGGAAAGCGGAGGTCTGCAAGATAGCGATCAGAGTGGGAAAGCGCCAGCGTCGGCGAGATTCGTGATTCGTGACCTGGCGGCAAAGGGAGGGAGGTAAATTAGGAGAGGCGTTCTTCCTTAAACTTCCGCGGAATCTTCGCCGGTCGTTTCATGCTCTGGAGGGAAGGGCAGAGGTTGCCCGTCAATCGAAGCCAATGCATTGTGGGCGGCACGCTGTTCCGCGGCTTTTTTACATGGTCCCCACGCGCCCGGATAAGACTGTCCGTTGATGATGGCCGAGATCTGGAAACACTTGGCGTGGTCCGGGCCCTTCTCATCGAGGACGGTATACAGTGGGGTCTGGCCATAATTCTTTTGAGCCAGATGTTGCAGCAGGCTTTTGAAATTGACGCCTGTTTCGGATTGCGCTGCGGAAGAAATCTTGTGGGCCAGCTTGGCCCGGATGACTGTCCGGGCTGCATCGTATCCCCCGTCGAGATAGATCCCCCCGAACAAGGCTTCCAGCAGTGCCGCCAGGATCGACCCCGGCGTCCGAGCTGTCGACGAGACCCCGCGACCCACGACCAGAAATCGCTCCAGATTCAGTTCTCTGGCGATCAGGGCGCAGGTCGTCCGGCTGACGACGATCGACTTGATACGGGTCAGCTCACCCTCAGCTGAGGAGGGAAACTGCTCGAACAGCAGTTCGCACACCACTGCGCCCATGATCGCGTCGCCGAGAAACTCCAGGCGTTCGTTCGACTCAAGTCGGGTTCGCGATGCGGACGCATGGGTCAGGCACCAGCGCAAGAGTGCCTTGTCACGGAACTGATATCCCAAAGCCGCCTCGCAGGCTTCCAGATCTTCTCTGGAGTCTGTGTCGACTTCGTTTGAGTTCGTGATTGAGGGGACTGATCCCACAACTATTCCTGTCGTTGAACGACGCACTGCCTGGATGACGGGCATGACATCATAAGACACGCATAGACATCCTGCGAGGTGACAAGGCAGATCGAATAGAAGCCCGTTGATGTCTGGATTGTCCGGAGGATCTGGCAGGGCAGCGAGAGTGACAAGCTGGCAGTGGATGCCGAACGTCCAAAAAGAGGCGTTTTCATTCGGCCTTGAATTCTGTTCGATGGCGATCGCCAGTCGCATCAGGTTTGGATTAGAGGTACACTCTGAATAGGTTCGCCCTCGCATGAGATCGAGCGTGGGCCGCAATGTTTTCCAAAATCGTGTGGCATCAACATTGAGGTTTGAATGGCCCGCTCTTTTGCATCGGCTCGGTTGGGTTGGTTGTTCGTCGCAGCTTGCGTTCTCGGAGGTGGGAGCCTCTCGACTGCATTCGCTCAGGACGAAGATGGTTATCCGTTGGCGGGGTACTACGGATTCCTGCCCGTCGAGATTACGAAGGTTGACCCGCGGGCACATTCTGTCGTGGCCGGTGATTTCAACCACGATTCGCTGGGCGATCTCGCCGTTGTCAATAACGGGCATAGCCGGATCGACCTGCTCTTGCAGCTGGCGAAGGCCAAAGCGAGCAAAGTCGCCGACAAGAATGATCGCAATGCCAATCCGATCAACGACCACTGGCGGCTCGATCTGAAGAAGTTGCCCGTCGATCGTCCTGTGGCTGCGTTGAGTACAGGAGACCTGAACTCCGATGGCCGGGCCGATCTGGCCTATTTTGGGACTCCTGACCGACTGGTGATTCAGCTCCAGGGGGTCAATGGGGAGTGGAAAGACAAGAAAGAAATCCGTCTGGCGGATGTGGATGCCAAACCGTGGAGTCTGGTGATTGGTGACGTGAACAATGACACGTTGCAAGACCTGATCGTCATGGGGAAACGCAATACGTACTTGCTCCATCAACAGACCGACGGAACGCTGGCCAGCCCGATACTCTTGCGCAATACTGCTGATGAGGTCGGTCTGGGAATGATTCAGGATCTGGATGGAGACGGACGCAACGACCTCTTCTACCACGCCACGGAAAAAGAGAATCGTTACATCTGCGCCCGGCTTCAGGATTCACTCGGGCAACTGGGGCCGGAGCTGCGATTTGACAACGTGCAGAACCTGCGGGGCGTGACGTTGTACGACATGGATGGAAAGGCGGGGGCGGAAGTCCTGGTTATCGACGGACAGACGAATCGTGTGCGAATGATGCAGGTCCATCGAGCAACGGAAGGGGAACTCGGGGCCAAGCTCATTCAATATGGCATTGGCGGTGGTTCCGATGTGGGGGAACTGGCGCTGGGCGATCTCGATGGGGATCGTCTGCAGGAGGTCGTGGTTGCCAATCCCGAGCGGGCCAGCGTGGTGGTCTTTCACCAGCGGGCCAAAAGTGGTCTGGATATCGGAACCGACTTCCCCAGCTTCCTGGGAGTCTCGCAAATCCGTGTTGCGGATCTCAATGGAGATGCCAAAGCCGAGGTCATCGTCCTGAGCCCAAAGGAGAACACGATTGGGGTCAGTCGGTTCGAAGAAGGCAAGCTGACTTTTCCTGAATCGCTAGCAATCGATGGCAGCGTCAAGTCGTTCGATGTGATTGACCTCGACAACGACGGAGCTGTGGAGATTGTTGCGGTTATCGATGGTGGCGGACGAGGATCCGAGAAAAAGACTTCCCTGGTGATTGGCAAACGGGACTCGGCGGGGACGTGGAACTTTGCCAGCGAAGATCGCAAGCCGACAGAGCTGAAGCTCAATGCCGCTCCCGAGCGACTGATGATGACGGATGTGAATCTGGACGGGCGGCCTGACTATCTGTTCTTCCTGAACGGTAAACCGCCACAGGTCATCCTGGCGGACGAGAAGGGGTTACCCGCTGCGACCGCAACCGGCGGAGTTCCGCTGGGCGATGTGGGGCCCGGTGCTGTGACCTCTGCCCGGTTGGCAGAACCTTCGCTGCTGGTTTCTCAGGGGAACTTTGTGCGCAGTGTTCGTCTCGACGAGCAAGGTCGCTGGCAGGTCGTTGAACAGTTCAATGCGGATGACAGCACCGCCAAGATCGCGGGCTCCGCAGTTCTCGATCTGGATGGCAAGCCGGGTGACGAACTGGTCATGGTCGACACCGGTGCTTCCAAGCTGCGCGTTTTCCAGAACGTCGCGGGCAGCTTCAAGCCCTGGAAGACGCTCGATCTCGGTCGCTTCCCATTCAAGTCGGCAGTGGTCGGTGACCTGAACGGCGACGGACGAGCCGACCTGATTCTGAATGGCGGGATGAAGTTTGCCGTGCTGTACGCCGGTCACTCCGATCCCGAACTCAAGGAGATCGCCTCTTACGAATCGCCTCGAAAAGAGGTCTTCCTGATGGACCTGGTCGCAGGGGATGTGAACAGCGACGGTCATCCTGAGATCTGCGTCCTCGATACCAATGCGCATCTGGTGGAGATCGTCGCTTACCGGGCGGATCAGGGGTTGCTGCCAGGTATGAACTTCAAGGTGTTCGAGGAGAAGTCGTTCCAGGGACCCAACCGGACCGGAACCCAGCCGCGGGAGGCGCTGATCGCCGATGTGACCGGCGACAGTCGTCCCGACCTGATCCTGCTCTGTCACGACCGCATCCTGGTCTATCCTCAGGACGGCCCGGGAGCAGAGGGCGAGGCACAACCGAAAGCCGCGGATGCTAAGCCAGCAGCTGCCAGTGACCCTGCAGCGACCAAGCCCGGCTCCTAGGGCGTATTCATCATACTGCTTCATGCGGGACAGACAGGAATGTCTGTCCTACTCTTGCACCTCCTCTTACACCACAGTGGAACAGACATTCCTGTCTGTTCTTCTCGGGACGCATTGTGAACTTGCTTGAGTTCATGGCCTTACAGGTGCTTTGAGTTTGGCGGCCAGCAAATGTGGAAGTTCGTGTTTTTTCAATTCGTCTTGTGACCGATCTTCCGGATTCTCGCGATGCGGTCTCGCAACAAAAAAACTCCCCGGAAGACTTCCGGGGAGTTTGCATTGGTGGAGCATCAGTCGAGGCGATGACTCGCCATGTCGACTAGATGAATTCCTTCAGCTTCTTGAGGGCGCGAACCTTGACGACCTTGCGAGCTGGCTTGGCCTTGATGGTGATCTTCTCGCCAGTACGAGGATTGATCCCTTCCTTGGCGGGAGTGGCCTTCTTGACCTGAACCTGGATCTTGAGCAGACCAGGCAGAGCGAAGACGCCAGGCCCCTTCTTGCCCAGGCTGCTGGCGATCAGTGCTTCGATGCCGTCGAGAACAGCGACCACGTCCTTCTTGACGAGGCTGGTGGACTCAGCGAGAGAGGTGACGATCTCGGACTTCGACAGTGGTTTCGGCTTGTCAGATGCGGCCTTAGCCATGGTAGCTCCTTAAGAATGGCATTGAGGGGAATAGCACTTCCAGACGTGCGTGAGCTAAGTAAAACGCTCGATATTCGCGTTGTCAATCTGCAAGACACGGCTTTTTGCTCAAAAAACACTGGAATTTCCAAAGTATTCGAGCTTTGGGATCATTTTCGCGAGGGAAAATCCTAGGGATCGTGAAAGCGACTCTGGTGATGACTCTCGACACGAGGGCATTTTCTGACAACGCATGCCACCGGATGTGGTCTGACATCGTCAGGCAATCATCAGGATTTTGACTGTCTTTGCATGTCGTCAGTCGCCATCCATTGTGCCGCGAGGGGCTCAATCACCGGGTCGCGTGGCTGCCTTTACACACTTGTGATGGAACTCACTGCGTGGCTTCACTCAGATATTCTGTCATCGAGTTGATGCAGGTTCTGAGCGGTGATCTGACTGATGTCGATCCCGCCTTTGGCTTCCTGTTCCAGCAGTCCCATGCGAGCTTCCAGACGCTGGAACCGTTGCTCCACCTGCGGCTCAAAGAGTGCCGATGTCCGGACCGGTTTGGGTTGGGGGACTCGCGGGTATCCCAGCTGGCGTTGCAGAGCGGCAAACATGTAGAGCGGGTCTTTGCCAATATTCGCCTTGGCAATCCGGCCTTCCTGGGCTCCGAACAGGATTGGATAGTGAGGCTGGTAGCTCGGATCCTTCAGCTGTCGTTGCATGTCCACGACTCGATGCTGAGACCGGGAATACAGTAACTCGGCAAAGTCAGTCATCCCCAGCTGGGGCCGGATTTTGAGAATCCATTCCTTCCAGTCGGCGTCGTAGAACGGATCTCTGGCGACTGCTTCGATGCCGATGTCATACCCCAGACGATTTCGGGCCAGACACTCGAACTGATACATGAACAGCCCCGGGGCACTGGGGGTTCCCGCCATGTAGTCGGCCTGCTGCTCGAGAATCGCGAGTGCGATGCGGATGTCAAAGCGGGCTCCCTCTTCTTCCGCCTTGGTCATCACGAACGTCTGAAACGGGCTGAAGTAGTGCCCCAGCTGTTGCATGCCATCGCTGACCCGGCCCTTGAGACTCAACTCGCCGGCGAGGAAGTCAATCGCCATCGGTAGCTTCGTCGTCGTCAGGATCTCGTCTCGGACGGAAGCGAGAATCTCCTGGGCAGGCGAGTTCTGTTCGATCCGTTCGCGGTAGACGCGAAAGAAATGTCTCTGTTCGATGTATTCTTCGCGGTCGAGCATGAGGACTCACGGGGACGCAGAGACAAGTCACGGCCAACCGGCTCATTCGCGCAGCTGTCGTCTGTGTCAGTATCAAGCGGCTGACCAGATCGAGCAAGGGGGAAGTGGGGGCTCCGAGTCCGCCCGGAGTTCCGCCACAGCTGTCCCGGCCAACCTTCCTCTTGCCTCGTTCGGCAGATTTTGCTTACAAACCTGACCTGTTTGCCGGTCCAGGGAGGGCATGTCATGCGCGATGTCGGAATTAATGCGGATTTTTGGTCTGGTCTCGTACTCGTTGCCTGCGTCTTTGTCGCAGGCTGCGGAGAGTCCTCGACTCCACAGAGCCAGTTTGTCACCGGTGAGGGTGATTCAACTGCCGTTTCTGAGTCGACGCCGACTGGCCCACTCTCGACCAATGAGATTGACGGTGGTGTGGTAACGACCGCTGGCGAATTGCCTGTCCTCACCCCGAAAGCGAAGAAGGCTGCCCCTTCGGCGAAACCCTTGAGCGAGGAAGCCAAGGAAGATCTCGACGCCGAACTGGAAGATGACCAGGACGTTGCCGCCGAAGAGGACGATGCAGCTGCGGCACCTGAGCCCGGAACTCCGGAATTCAAGCTCCGCGAGATGGCACTGCTGAAGGCCTCGCCCGCTCACCTGATTCGCGAGCCGATCGCGGGCAAGCCCGGCGAGTTCAAGGAAGTCAAACTCACGCCCGAAGAGGCGGCCAAGGAACAGCTGCGTCGCTGGCACAAGACCGTCGATCTGGCCTTGGAAGTGATCGCGGAAACGAAGGACAATCAGGAGCAGGCCCAGCTGTTTAACAATGCGGTCTACTACCTGACGGAATCTCGCAAACAGCTGGCCATGCGTGGTGAAGCCGACCAGGCGCAGCTTCTGTCGGACAATGCGGAAGCACTCTATAAACGGGACAAGACCTCGTTTGCTGCGGTCGAATCCGCCTTGCGAGTCGTGCAACTGACACAGGCACTCGCCGCGCAAGCGGGACGCCAGGACACGAAGAAGGCTTCGACCTTCGCCAAACAGTCCCGACTCTTTGCCGAAAAGTTCCCCCAGGAAACCAATCGTGCGGCCATGAATCTGATGGCAGCTGGTCGTTTGTGTGAGCAGGTGGGACTGATCGAAGATGCCACGGCCTGCTACACGGCCATCGAAGAGAAGTTCCCCGACTCACCGTTCCAGGAAACCACAGCCGGCGTGCTGCGACGTTTGCGGCTGCAGGGCGAAAAGCTGACGGAGTTCGCGGGGTCGACGATCGATGGCGGGTATATCTCGATTGATCAGTTCGCGGGCCATCCCGTGCTGGTGGTCTTCTGGGCTTCAAACTCTCAGACATTCCAGAACGATCTGCCCCAGTTGCAGGCGATCACTCAGAAGTACGAAGATCGCGGGTTGATGGTCGTCGGTGTGAATCTCGACAAGGATCAGGCAACTGTCGACCACTTCATTGAGAAGCACTCGATCTCCTGGCACAACATCTTCTTTTCGGATGTGGCCAGCCGCGGCGTCAACAACCCGATCGCCCGCCACTACGGAGTCACCACGGTTCCCCAGTACTGGCTGGTCAACGCCAATGGAGTCGTGACCGCAGCTCCCTTCGACCTCAAGCAGGCCGACACTATCCTGGGCGGCAAGACCGCCGTGAAGCCCGTGAGCAGCACCAAGTCGGCCAAGGCTGAGTAGCCTTGTACCATGTGGTGAGTCTGCGAACGGCGTTTGCCAGGCGTTGTACACCAACGGCGCCTCCGGTTACTAACCCGAAGCGTCAGCGAGGGCGGGCGTCACAGGGCGTGTCCAGAGTCTTGGACGCGATAACTCGGGTCCCTGCATCCCAATTTAAGTGTCTTTGACCGACTCGCCACCAACCCTCATCTCTCGCTCACAACTCCCCCAGCCCTTCGTTCTCTTCGTTACCTTCTGCTCACCCTAATCTTCCTGCCCCGGAAGTCATCGTCGACTCATCGCGTGGCAGTTTGGATTTGAACAGAAGGAAAAGAAGGGAAGCAAGAAGGCGATTGATTCGCCCTATTTGCTCATGGACAGGGAAAGTAGGCAGTGCAGACGGGGGTAACCGGTTGACTCGCTTTGTCGC
>CANJZR010000052.1 GCA_947479075.1 Planctomycetaceae bacterium | reverse complement strand
TTGGAGAGTACCGGCAACACATGATTGCGGAAGCTCCACGCCGCTGGCTGAGCGGTCCCGGCGACCGTGACCTTGGCCGAAACTGACTGCTCGCCGACCTTCGCGGTGATCATCGCTGTGCCGTCAGCGACAGCTTCGACTTCCCCGGTGTCACTGACTTTGGCGATCTCGGGATGGTCGCTCGACCAGGTGACTCCAGTCGTGACCTGAGAGGTCAGCACATCGCCCACCGATCCTCGCACCACCACGCGCTGCCGACTTGCTGCTCCACTGAGCGAAAACTCGGACGGCAACAGTCGCACTTCGTCCGCGACACCAACGCCCACTCCTCCTGCAAAGCTCAGCCCGCAGACAACAGCCAGACGCAGAAGCAAAAACAGACGGTGGAACATAAAAGAACCTTCAGAAGCGCTTATCTTGGTGGGAATTCGTATTGAAGCTGCCCCGAGGTCTTCCGACTTCTCTTTTGGGAAATCAGAATACGCCAGCGCGTTCTCACACATCAGTCTCCACTTGTGCCTCTCAGCGTATCAAACGTGACCGTCGATGAGGAACGATCCCGCTTTATTTTCGTTGTGCTTCTCCCCCGTGCTCGTATTGACAAACCAATACATGCATAATAGGCTCCTGTTTGTCGTGTTTTCATGAGACTCTCACTCCACACTGATTACGCCCTGCGTTTCCTCATGTTTCTGGTCTCCCGACCAGAGCGGACAACCATTGCCGAGGTCGCGGGCTTCTTCGAAGTTTCGAAGGACCACCTGGCCAAGGTGACTCAGCGACTGGTTCGACTGGGATACGTCCGCAGCATCCGGGGAATCAACGGCGGGATCGAACTGACCAAGTCACCCGACGAGATCACGATCGGCCAGGTGATCCGCGACTTCGAGGGGGCCATGCACTACCTCGAATGCGTGGGAGCCACCGCCACGGTCTGCGTCATTCAGCCGGGGTGTGCCCTGCGGGGAGTCTTTGCGGAAGCCGAACGGCTGCAATGGGAGTACCTCGATTCGGTGAAGTTGTCCTCCGTGGTCAACCCGAAGCTGGACCTGGTGCAGCTGAAACTTGCCGCTCCGTAAGTGATGGCTCACTTCCGGGGCCCTGACCTCCGGGAGTGTTTTATGTCTCGTCGATTGGCCTGGGCGCTCGTGCCCGTCGTACTGGTTGGCTCCATCGTCGCTCAACTTCGCAGCGCCGACACCTCCAAGCCCGATCCCGCAGCTGTGGAGCGGGCTCGCAAGCAGGTCCGCATGCTCGACGACCTGTACAAGACAGCTGTCGTCCTCATCACCGAACACTACGTCCAGGACGAACAGGCGGTCGCTGCTGGAACCGCCGCCCGCTTGCTCTTCAAGAGCATGAAAGACAAAGGGTGGCACGAGGCCCGTCTGATCGATGCCACGGGCGAGCCCTACGAAGAAAAGAATGCCCCCAACGATGAGTTCGAGAAGTCAGCAATCACCCAGCTGAAGGCGGGTCAGACCTTTGTCGACACGGTCATCGAAAAGGACGGCAAGCCCTATCTGCGTGCTGTGACCCCGGTTCCGGTCGTCTCGGACAAATGCATCCTCTGCCACGCTCATTACAAGAACGTGGAGAAGGGGCAACCCATCGGGGCTATCGGTTATATCGTGCCCATCGAGTAAGCCCCTAGATCTCTGGTCAGTGATGACTTTGGTGTGTCATCACCGATCAGGCTTCCGCAGCCCCACGAACAAATTGCGTCGGTCCTCCGCTCCTGTTCGGGCCACGCTTGGCGTCATTCCGCCAAGCGCAAAGCCGCTCGACCACTTCCAGTACGTAATCACATCGCAGGATCATGACCATGAAAAGACTATGGCTCGGATTCGCACTCGTACTGACGGCCTCATTTCTAGTCCTCGGCTGGGTTGGTACCCGCATCTCGGAGGAGGCTCCGCCAATTGTTGACAAGTTTGTCACAACAACGGGTCGGGTGATAATCGATTCGGGAGAGGTCCAGGCGGGCCAGAACGTCTGGCAGACAATGGGGGGCATGGAGGTCGGTTCGATCTGGGGACACGGCAGCTATGTGGCTCCCGACTGGACTGCGGATTACCTGCACCGCGAGGCGATTTTCATTATTGAACGTTGGGCCACTCAGGAGTTTCACCAGACCTACGAAGGGTTGAGCGAAGAGCAGCAGGCCCAACTGAGTGGTCGTCTCTCGACCCTGATGCGGAAAAACACCTACGATCCCGCCACGCAGACCGCGACGCTCGACCCGCTCCGCGCGAAGGCATTCGAGTCCAATCTGGCCCATTACTCCGATACCTTTACGAAGGGCAATCCCAGCTACGCCATCCCCAGCGGAGCAGTCACCGACCCCGCCCGTCTCCGCTCACTGACGGCGTTTTTCCTCTGGACCTCATGGGCCTCGTCAACCAATCGCCCCGGTGAGAAAATCAGCTACACCAGCAACTGGCCTTACGAACCGCTCGTTGCCAATCGGGCGACGGGGGAAGCGGTCGTCTGGACCGGCGTCAGCATCATCATGCTGCTCGCTGGAATCTCGGGCATGGCCTGGTGGTATGCCTCGCGCCGCGATGAGGAAGCAGCCCCCATCATTCCACACACCGACCCACTCGCCACCTGGGCTGCGACTCCCTCACAACGGGCGACGATCAAATACTTCTGGGTCGTTTCAGCGTTGATTCTAGCTCAGATGCTGCTCGGGGTGATCACGGCTCACTACGGTGTCGAGGGAGATGGCTTCTACGGCATTCCACTCTCACGGTGGCTTCCCTACAGCGTGTCCCGGACCTGGCACGTCCAGCTGGGACTCTTCTGGATCGCGACCGCGTGGCTGGCGGCAGGACTCTTCATCGGGCCACTCGTCAGTGAGTATGAGCCGAAGGGGCAACGTCTGGGCGTCAACATCCTGTTCGGAGCACTCCTGCTGGTTGTCGTCGGATCTCTGGCAGGTGAGTGGCTGAGTATCCATAACAAGCTGTCTGATGCGGTCGCCTTCTATTGGGGACATCAGGGATACGAATACGTCGACCTCGGGCGAGCCTGGCAGATCGCCCTCTTCGGCGGCCTGCTGCTCTGGTTATTCCTGATGCTGCGAGTGTTGCGGCCGGCCCTGAAGAAGACCGGCGAACAAAAGCAATTGGTGTCGTTACTCGCTGTTTCAACCGGTGCCATTGCCCTCTTTTACGGTGCGGGACTGACATGGGGCCGTCACGGCCATCTCACCATGGTCGAGTACTGGCGCTGGTGGGTGGTCCATCTGTGGGTGGAGGGGTTCTTCGAAGTCTTCGCCACCACGGTGATCGCCTTCATCTTCATGCGACTGAACCTGATCCGACCGGGAATCGCAGCTGCCTCAGCTCTGCTGTCGGCGACGATCTTTCTGTCGGGAGGAATCATCGGGACCTGCCACCATCTGTACTTCTCCGGGACTCCCCCACTCGTGCTCGCGTGGGGGTCGGTGTTCAGTGCGTTGGAGGTGGTTCCACTGGTCCTCGTCGGGTTCGATGCGATGGAAGACCTGCGTCGGTCCCGCACCTCCCCGTGGGTTCAGCGGTACAAGTGGCCGATCTATTTCTTCGTGTCGGTTGCCTTCTGGAACATGGTCGGAGCCGGGCTGTTCGGGTTCATGATCAATCCACCGATTGCTCTCTACTACATGCAGGGACTCAACACGACTCCCCTTCACGGCCACGCCGCGTTGTTTGGGGTCTACGGAATGCTGGGGATTGGACTGATGCTGGTCTGCTTGCGTGTACTTATCCCCGGAGTGGAGTGGAAGGACGGCCTGCTGAAGTTCGCCTTCTGGTCGCTCAATGGCGGTCTGATGGCGATGTGCATTCTGAGCCTGCTTCCGGTCGGCCTGATGCAGACCTGGGCCTCAGTTGACCACGGCTACTGGTACGCCCGCAGCAGCGAGTTCATGCAATCCCCGCTGATGCAGAACTTTCGCTGGATGCGTGTCCCCGGCGATACCATCTTCTTTATGGGTGCCGTTGCGCTGGTCCTCTTCGTCGCCGGCCTCAAGACCGGTCACTCCTTCAAGAAGAGCGAAAAGTAGCTTCAGTCACTCTACCTCCCTCTCCCCCACAATCGACTCTTCTGCAACAAGCCCCCTCCGTGGGGGAGAGGGCCGGGGTGAGGGGGTATCGCCCGAAATCGCTTCAAGACAATCGGAGTCACCCCCTCGGCCCTGCTCTTTTCCCTCTCCCACGATTGACGACTGCCTCTGTACGCGGTCCAATCAGAGCCAGTGGATTCGTCCACGGTCCTCTCTCTGATTGATTCGTCTGGGGTCTCTCACACCATGCACGACTTTGAATACGAATGTCCCCGCACATTGGCCGACGCAGTGGCCATCCTGGCCAAGGGCGACAGTCGACCGCTCGCCGGGGGGACAGACCTCATCGACCACATGCGAACCGGTCGTTTCCGCCCCGCTCTCGTCGTCGATGTGAAGAAGATTCCCGAACTCGGCCTGCTCGAGTCGAATGACAAGGGGCTACGGATCGGAGCAGCTGTGTCGTGCTTCCGGCTCCAGTCAAGTGCCACGGTCCGCGATCAATACTCCGCTATCGCCGACGCTGTGTCGATCATTGGCAGTGTGCAAGTCCAGAGCCGGGCCAGCATGGGCGGCAACCTTTGCACCAGCGGTCCCGCAGCTGACTCCGCCCCGGCTCTACTGGCCCTGAGTGCTCAGTGTGTCATTGCCGGGCCGAAGGGTAACCGCACCGTTCCTCTCGAACAGTTCTTCACCGGCCCCGGCAAGAATGTGCTTCAGGCAGGCGAGATCCTCGTCGAGATCACCTGTCCGGCTCCAGCTCCGAAAAGCGGTTCCAATTACCGCCGCTTCATCCCGCGTAACGAGATGGACATCGCCGTCGTGGGAGTCGGGGTCAGCGTGACTCTCGACGCCTCCGGCCAGACGATTACCGCCGCTCGCATCGGCCTGGGGGCAGTCGGCCCCACACCGATTCTCGCGACCGAGGCAGCGAAGAAGCTGATCGGCAAGCCTGCCACCGATGAGAACTACAAGGCTGCGGGTGAAGCGGCCCGTGCTCAGACCAGCCCGATCGACGACATGCGAGGGACTGTCGAGTTCCGCCGTCACGTCACCGGCGTGCTCGTCGAACGCTCGCTGCGGGAAGCTGTTGCCCGGGCCCGTGGCGAAAGCAAATACCACAGCCACGTCCGTATCCCCTGCTGTTAATTCCTTCTGGCCTCCAGCCATTCGCCACACGCCAACCGCCGATCCGAAGGATCCCTCCCATGTCCCGTAAACGCGTTGTGTCCTGCACCATCAACGGAAGCGAACAGCAGTTCCTGTGCGAGCCACGGCAGACACTGCTGAGTGCCCTGCGTGACACCCTCGACATGACCGGTACCAAGGAAGGCTGCAGCAACGGCAACTGCGGTGCCTGTACGGTCGTCCTCGACGGTCGCCCGGTCGTCAGCTGCCTGGTGCTGGCCGTCGAGTGTGATGGCTCCCGCGTCGAGACCATCGAAGGCGTCGCCGAGCCCGAGAAGCTGGCCCCGGTGCAGAATGCCTTCCTCGAGAACGCCGCCCTGCAATGCGGGATCTGTACCCCCGGCTTCATCATGCAGACCCAGGCTCTGCTCAAGGACAACCCGAATCCCACGGAAGAAGAGATCCGCTTCTTCCTCGCGGGCAACCTCTGCCGCTGCACCGGCTACGACAAGATCGTCAAAGCGGTCCAGCAGACAGCGGAAACTGCGGGATCCTGCAAACCGGGATGTTGCGGCGGTCACTGATCGAGATGGGGCGTTGCCAGTTTTGATTTCCGCTCGGGACAGACAGGAATGTCTGTCCTACTTTTTTGTGAACATTGCACGATGAGCACCAACAATATCGCCCTCATCACTGGAGCTGGGACGGGGATCGGGAAGGCCAGTGCGTTCGCTCTGCTGAACGCCGGGTGGTCGGTCGTCTTCGCAGGCCGTCGGATCGATGTGCTGAACCAGGCCATCGCGGAGTCGGGAGCCCCGCCGGAGCGTACACTCGCCATTGCCGCCGACGTTGCCGACCCGGTATCCGTCGCCCAGCTATTTGAACAGACGAAATCTCGCTTTGGCCGACTCGATTTGCTGTTCAACAACGCCGGGGTTGCCATCGGCGGTCCGATTGAGGATCTGACCTTCGAGCAGTGGCAGACGGTCGTCGGCATCAACCTGACCGGCCCGTTCCTGTGTACGCAACACGCCGTCCGCATGATGAAGGAGCAGACTCCACGTGGCGGCCGGATCATCAACAACGGCTCGATCTCCGCCCACGTCCCGCGCCCGAACTCCGCTCCTTACACCGCTACCAAGCACGCGATCACTGGCCTCACCAAATCAACCGCCCTTGATGGTCGCAAGTACGACATCGCCTGCTGCCAGATCGACATCGGCAACGCCGCCAGCGATCTGATCAAGGACCGCGCCCTCACCGGCCTGCCGCAAGCCAACGGCCAGATCGCCCCCGAACCGCTGATGGACCTCGACACCGTCGGCCAGACGATCCTGCACATCGCCAGCCTCCCGCCCTCAGCCAACGTCCTCACCATCACCCTCATGGCCACGAACATGCCCTACGTCGGCCGCGGGTGACCAATTTCAACCTCAACCGTTTTCACAATTCATCACGAATAAACTCCAACGATTCTCCCTAACATCATTGAGGTGAACCGCCACTTCTCCACTTCCTTATCTTGCTTTCCTTCTGTTCAGATTCTGCCTTCCACAGATGGAGGAGCCACGTTTTGGCATCGAGAAGGAAGGAATTGAACAGAAGACAAGCAAGGAAACGAAGGAAGAAGAATGTGAGGAAATATACTTGTGAACTGATGACTCCTCTTCATTCCTCATCTGTGACGATCTGAGCAATCTGTGTACTGAATTCAAGAGACTCCTACATGAAGCCACGAACTGCGGCGACAAATCTATCTTCCGTGGATCGTTTCACTCGGACATCAGAAACGTCACCAAAAGAAATGTGACACCGCATAATCCGGCAGTCCCAAACCAGATCTGCGAGAGAAGATCCGTCGTAAATGCTCCCGCAACCACACCAAACACCGTGATGAATGCCAGTAGGGCTTGTAGCTGAACTTTTTGGCTTGCTCCGTCTACGGAGAATCCCACCATCTTCAGCAACTCAACAAATAAGTCACCGAGGTCGCTCATGGAGTCACTTCCGATTGGAGAACTTGAAGCGTTGAAGTCTCTACGAAGCCACGAACCGCCGGTACTGGGCGGCGTAGGTTCCGTTGAGCTGCAGTAGTTCTTCGTGTGTCCCTTGTTCGATCAGCTTGCCATGATCGAGTACCAGCACCAGATCTGCCTCGCGGATTGTGCTGAGCCGGTGGGCCACGACAAAGCTGGTGCGCCCGGCGAGTAGTTTCTTGAGAGCGGTTTGCAGGCGGTCTTCGGTATGGCTGTCGATACTGCTCGTCGCCTCATCCAGGATCAAAATTCGCGGATCGGCGATCATCGCCCGGGCGAAGCAGATCAGCTGTCGCTGCCCCAGAGACAACGACACACCCCGTTCGCCCACCGGCGTATGGATCCCCTGCGGCAAGGCTTCAATCAGGTCGGCACAGTCCAGCTGCTCAAAGACCCGCCGGATCTCCTCATCCGTCGCAGCTGGCTTCCCGAACCGGACGTTCTCAGCGACTGTTCCGTAGAACAGAAAGTTCTGTTGCAGCACGATCCCCATGTGGTGGTGCAGCGAGTCTCCGCTGAGTGTCTTGATGTCGTGTCCGTCGATCAGCACTCGCCCCGAGTTCGCCAGATAGAACTTCGACACCAGATTGATGATCGTCGTCTTCCCGCTGCCCGTATGCCCGACCAGCGCGATCGTCTGCCCGGGCATCGCATGAAAATTGAAATCGATCAGCACCAGCCGCTCGGGGTCATACCCGAAGTTCACGTTCTCAAACTGCACTTCGCCCCGCAGATCCGGCAGCGATGTCGCATCGGGCGGATCGACCCAGTCGGGCTGGGTGTCGAGCAGCTGGAACAACCGCTCCGCCCCCGCCATAGCTGTCATCGCCTGGTTGTACTGATTCCCGAGGACCGAGATCGGGGCGAAGAACAGGTTCGCCATGAAGAAGAACCCGACCAGATCGCCGACGTTCGTCGTACTGCCCGGCTGAAAGGCCCGCCAGCCTCCCACGATCAACATGAGCGCGATGAAGATCTGGCTGTTGAGTTCTAGCAGCGGCAGAAACTGGCCGTGCGTTTTCATCACCACCGTGTTGAACTTCGAATGATCCTCGGCCAGATCGTCGAAGATCCGAGAATTCTCTTCCTGCCGCACGAAGGCCTGCGTCACGCGGATCCCGACCACTGACTCGGCCAGCGTGGCTGTGATCCGGCTGAACGACTCCCGCATGTTGCGGAGAGCGACGCTCAGCTTCTTGTGAAAGTGCTGATTGATGAACCAGATCACCGGAGCCAGACCCAGCACAATCAGGAACAGCACCGGGTCGTACCAGAGCATCGCAGCCGCCGCAATCACCATCTGGCCGACCTGCACCAGCGAGACGAACAGGACATCCTGCACCCCCAACCGCAGATCCTCGACATCCGAGGTCATACGACTGATGACGCGGCCGACCTTCGTCTGGTGAAACCACCGCATCGGCATCCGCTGGATGTGCGAGAAGAGGGCCTTCCGCAGATCGGTCACGACCGCTTCACCCAGTTCCAGCGCCAGTCGTTGCCGGTAATGCATGACCACCTGCGTCGAGAGAGCGATGATCGCGAAAATCACCGCGCCCCAGATCACCCCCGGGACACTCTTCTCGGCGACCGGACCGCGAATCACCGCTGCGATCATCCACGTCAGCGCGGGCAGCTGGATTGAGCGTAACACCACCGTCACCAGCAGCCAGTTTCGTTTCGCCGCATAGGGTCGAGTAAACTCAAACAGCCGCGAGATCAACCGATAATCGAGCGGTCGCTGACGCGGCTCATCCTCCCGGGCAATGTGCCGGGTCAGCGAGCGATTCAGATTGGTAACAGACGCCGTAGACATTCCGTGCAACAAGTGGGGACACGTGAAGCGGCTCCCTGCCGCCAATGCATCCTAATGCATCGCCCCCACAACGCGAATCCTCACACGACCGGAACACCCTGTTGCCACAGTCTGGAGCAAGCGATAATCTCCGCACACGTTCCACGTCCTCAGCACCCCCAACTCTTCCCAATCATGGCCGAAAACCGCAACTTCTCTCCCGCCCAGCAAAAGATCATCAAGCGGTTCTACGACAATCGCGACCAGCTCGACGAGCAGCACCTCGCCGAGAACGTGACGAATCTCTATCTGGCGACCAGCGAGAAGCAGAAAGCCAAAATCTGGAAGACTGTCGAAGAGATGATGGGCCGCCTCGGAGTCCCCGAAAGTCGGATCCAGCACATCCTCGATAAGAAAGATCCCGCCATCCTCGCCGAAGTGGTCAAGGACCTGCAAAGCGGCAAGATCAAGAAGCCCGCTCCTCCTGCCAAGCCGCAATAGTCATCTCGGCTGCCACCATGATTGCGTATGGCTCGACCAGTCGCGTACGCCCTCGCAAATCCTCTCCCTCTCCCCCACAATCGACTCGTACCTCGAACCAGACTCCGCCGTGGGGGAGAGGGCAATGTTGTTCGGCTCGAAAGTTCCTGTAGGTCGATTACCTGAGTGAGCGACAGGGCGCTAGCCCTCGGCTCCTGTGAGCGTCTCCTGCTGATGCACCATTTCGAGGTAATTCCCGGTGAAAGGAGCCGGTGGCTAGCGCCACACCGCTCACTTGTTGACGCCATTTTGCGATTCAATCCCACTCTGCAACTTTCGAGCCGAACAACATTGGGGGAGAGGGCCGGGGTGAGGGGGGAAACGAAAGACGCGTCGATACTCAGTCTCGTGGTCAGACCGGAGTCAGCCCCAATCGACGATTGCCCGCTTTGCATCAGGTCGATTCGCCAACTCGCTACAACAGCTTGTGCCAACCGATTCCAGCCTTCATCTCTGGCTCGTGAAATATCACCGCCAGCATCTCCGCAGACTCAACCAGCATCGGCCCCGGTCGATTGAAATATTGATTACCATCTACTGCATACACCCGCCCGTCTCGTACCGCTCTTAGTTCCGTCCAGCACGGATCAGCCAGCATCGTCTGCGCCTCATCACATGTTCGTTCCAGGTCGAACCCGCACGGCATCAGCACCATTACCTCGGGATCCGAGGCCAATAACTCTTCCCAGCTCAGCCAGGGGGAATGCCTCCCCGCCTCGCCAACCACGGACACGCCACCTGCAGCTTCAACCAGCTCTGGCACCCAGTTTCCCGCCGACATCAGCGGCGAGAGCCACTCGATACAGGCCACACGTGGCTGCGTTCGACCGGCCACTCGCTGCCGCAGGTCGTCTGCCCGCTGTCGGAGACCTCGTCCGACTTCGACTCCGCGAGCGGTCACGCCCAAAGCATCCGCCACCGTCTGAATATCCTCCCAGGTCTCCGCCAGACACGTCGGCTTGAGCGACACGAGCCGAGTCCCGGCAAGTGCTTCGGCCCCGAGAGCTTCCAGGACATCCTTGTCGCTGACTGCACAGACCTCGCACAGCGTCTGCGTCAGGATGACATCGGGTTTCAGAGACGCCAAACGCGGCCCATCCACTTCATAGATCGAGAGCTGATCAGCCAGCAGGGACTTCACCTGAGCATCAATCTCTCGACTCGATGCTGAGGGGTCGAGACGAGGTCGTGAGCAGACAGGGAGTGCTGATACTTCGGCCGGAAAGTCACACTCATGTGATCGCCCCACCAGCCAGTCCGTACACCCGAGCGCTGCCACAATCTCCGTAGAACTCGACAGCAGCGAGACGACTCTCAGTGGCTGACTCACAGCTTCTCTCCTGCGTCCACTGAACAATAAAAAAGGCAGACCACCGGAGTGTCTGCCTTATCGATTGATTCGAGTCCATCACCTGCCGGACCAAACCTCACACCGCCTGAGCCACCAGGTCGGACTTCCCCTGAGCCTTTGACTCTGCCGCCTGCGCCACTCCCAGCGGGCTGAACAGCAAAGCACAGAAGACTGGGGTGCTGAGGAAATACTTGGCGAACGGAATCGCCGCAATCATACAGGCCTTCAGCCCATCGAGCGTCTGCGGATACATTTCGACCGAGTAGATGTGCCGCCAAGCCGCCCACACCAGAAAGTTCGTCAGCAGGAAGTACAAACTGCAGGCCAGAAATCCCCCGGCTTGAACCCGGCCGAACGAGCGGTACTCGTTCAGCGGACGGCCCAGCAAAGCAAACAGCGGGTAAGCCAGATAGTTCCCCGGATCAAGCTGAGAGAAATCTCGCGAGAGAGCCAGAATTCCGAGATCGCCGAGAAACAGCATCCCCAGCATCAACCCCATGGCCTGCCACCGGCTCTTCAGAAACGCTCCGGCATACAACCCGATTGCAATAATCGGAGTGAAGCCCCACGCATAGTTGATCGACTTCATGTCGTATCCGGCACTGCTCAACCGGACGGCCAGCTGTGGAGCCAACCGCATCAGCACCGCAACAGCTGCCAGTGTGAACCAGAACCCCCACCGGGGACGCGAGGATGTTGCCGCCGACATGTAATCTCTCCATAACCCGAACCGACAGACTCCTGTCGACTCTCGAACCGCAAAGCGTAGACAGCCCGCCCCCCCGCGTCAATCAGTATCCACCGGACTTTTCCGACCAACTCCTGCGCACACTTGAATTCCCGCAAAAACTCCTCGCCCGCCCTCCCCATTTCCCCCTCAGCATTTCCTCTCGTTCCCTCTTTCCTCAGAGGAACTCCCGCCCCGTTTCGAGTATCATCCTCCCCACACCCCTCCTGCTCCCGTAGCTCAGCTGGATAGAGCGCTGGTTTCCTAAACCGGAGGTCGTGGGTTCGAATCCCGCCGGGGGTACTTTGGAATTTTGTATTGATGGATAACCAGTGTGCTCCTTCTGGAATCGTGGTAGAGAGGGAACCGGGATGACCTGACTGGTCAGGTCAAATGCCTCTGATGCGAATTCAGACTGATCAGGTCCCGCAAAAAGTTCGGTAGTTGTTGTCGTCAGCG
>CANJZR010000051.1 GCA_947479075.1 Planctomycetaceae bacterium | reverse complement strand
TCAAAGATAATCCGCCGACGCATCTTGTCGTTGTTCTTGCGAATCGGACTGTTACAGTGCGATCCATCACCGTTCGATTCGTCACCGTGTGAGGCGCCGTCCGTCGGGAGCTCTTCCGGCAGATTCATTTTGGTCAGGGCGAGAGCCCTGGAGCGAAAGTTCAAATTGAGTTGTCGCAGAGGCGGGACAACCCGGCCAGCGAAAAGTTCGCCCGAATTCGCCATCTGCAGCACCAATCGTACGCTGGCCACTGCCCCCAGCCAAGTCGAACACTTGTGGTTGATCGCAGAGCGATTAGCGAAGATCAAATGCGGGGAATGCATTCCGGCCGTGGTACCTGAGCTGAAAACCGCGCGTACACGACGCTCCATGCATCGGCATGGCTGACGCCAAATACGCTTACTTTACCAACCCGAAGCGTCAGCGAAGCGGAGGCACATGGAGAATAGCGAATATCCCTGAATTGCAAATTCAATGAGTGCAATGATTTACACTGGAATTCAGAGATACAGTTCATTTGCTTCCCCAAACGATATAAGCCGAGATACCTGCGGAGATACAATCCGGCTTTTTGGAAGCGGGCAGCAATTCTTGACTGGACACTCTTGAAGCCCCTGCGAGAGGCTCTGCCAGCCCGATGAACCGTAGGCTGGTTTGAAGTCGCGAACCCTCTGAATGCCAAAGAGTAGTCAGTCATCATTCGATGTGACTTCCTCCGAAGTGGCCAATCGTTCCGATTCCGCCGACACAATCGACTGCAAGCGTATATGGTTGAGTGGGGTAATGACGACTGGCTCTTGCCTTGAGGGGCATCCTATGACCTTCGTCCTCTGTTGGTCTTGCTTGCGTCACTCACTCATCAAGAGCTGGCCCGGCAGCTCGTGTTGCTGCGGAGGGAGAACCGCGTCTTGCTTTCACGGTTGCCGAATCGGATCATGGTAACGAAGGCCGAGAGAAATCGGCTCCTGACGCACGCACGTGACTTCGGCTCGCAGCTACGGTGGCTCGTCTCAATCATGGGTTATGACACTTTTCGCGGGTGGGTGCGAGAGGTGGAAACAATACTCATCACTCACAACCAGCCGCCGTATCGAACCGGGCGTCCCCGCGCTTCCAGTGGTATTCGCAAACTCGTCCTGCGGCTCGCTCGCGAGAACAGCTGGGACTACACCCGCATTCTGGGAGAGCTTCGCAAGCTCGGCGACACGCGTGTCTCGCGGCAGTCCGTGAAGGCGGTCCTCTAGGCACAAGGGATTTTCCCGGCACCGAACGAGGCGGCGGGACATGGACGGAGTTCCTCCGTATCCATGCCGAAACGCTCTGGTAGTGTGGCTTTATGGCCAAGCCAATCTGGACGCTGCAGGGCTAAGTGAATCTCTATGTGGTGGTCTTCCTTCACATCGGCTCGCGTCGATTGTGGCTTACACCACCCACGGCTGACGACACCACGTGGTCAGACGTTTTGTCATTGGCAAAACACACGTCAGGCTTCATTACAAAATGGCCAAGAAGTAAAACCCTCAGAACCGTGACACTTCACCGCCTTGCCAGCATTTGACAAGGCAATGAAGAAGATCGTTGCTGTCACGAAAGAGGACGTGGAGAAGCGGGAGAAAGAGCCTCGCACTCCAAGAATCAAGTAGATGCCTCGCGTCCGTCCACCGTCAGGCTACGATTGGGCGCGGTGAGTCAAACATATCATAACCCTCGGTAAGGTGGTCGTTGAGTGGAAGTAAAGCATGGGCTCATTGCTGACGGTCGAAAAGTAGGCGAGAGCAGTTTGTCGCGAGCAATCCCAAACATTCTCGCGAGGACGGGGCAGACGTCAGCACCGACCTCGGCTCGGAGGTGGACTTCACCAACGAACTGCCGTTTAGCTTTACTGGGAAGATCGAGAAGGTGACCATTGATTTGAAGTAACGTTTGGTTTGAAATGAAGTCCGTGTAAACTCTGGAAGCCCGACGAGTCGACGGGCCTCCCCTTCAACCAGTTTTTCCTGTTCCTCTGGCATTGAACTGAAGGGTCCCCTGCATGAGAAAACTCCTTGTGGCCAGTCGGTACTTACTGATTCTACCGGTTGTCGGTTCTCTGTTGCTCATGGTCGGTGTCGTCGTCATGGGGCTGGGGGTCGTGCTGACTCAGGGATGGAACTTGTTGAGCCAGGGTGAGTTTTCCCCAAAGGGGGCCAAGCAACTTACGCTCACGGTCATCGAATCCATTGACATGTTTCTGGTGGGGGCAATCAGCTATATCGTGGCTGTCGGCCTCTATAAGTTGTTCATCAGTCAGGAAGAGGAACAGATTCTCAAACGAGTCAAAATCGAAAAACTTGCCGACTTGGAGAATAAGATCATCGGTGTTGTCGTGGTGGCCATGGCGGTCGCTTTTCTTGGCAAAGCCACCGAAGCAGTCGATGCTCTGGCGGTGCTGCAAGGTGGAGTTGGGGTGGCTGCGGTCATTGGCGCGCTGTGTCTGTTTCTCAGGTTCTCCACACCGGCAGATCAATAGTGTCATTCAGGGGCCTGGCCGATTCGCTGCATGGTCATTTGTAGAATCATGAGTCTGACCAAGGAATCCATTCTGCCATGAGCATTGAACTCGAAGGCATCAATCCCTACCTGGCACACTTTCGTGCTTCCCCGCGAGACCGATATGACGAAGGCAGGTCGAAGCGTGAAACGATACCACTCGAGTCGCATGCGGTGACAACGGTCGGACCAAAACGCGTCGATCCGCTGATGATCCTTCAGAAGCAAAACCTGGAACAGAATCGTGTGCAACAGCTCATTCCGCTCCGGTTCGGAAGGATGAGTTACAGCCCCTTTACTTATTTGCGGGGCGCGGCGGCGGTTCAGGCCAGTGACCTCGCCGCAGGACCACGCACCGATTTATGGGTCGAACTCTGCGGCGACGCCCACCTCGGTAATTTCCGGTGGTTCAATTGTCCGGACCGTAAGCCGGTGTTTGATCTCAATGACTTTGACGAAACACTGCCTGGGCCATTCGAATGGGATGTCAAAAGGCTGGCGGCCAGCATTACCGTAGCGGCACGTATCCGCGGGTTCTCTACCAAGAAGTGCCAGGCGGCTACGCACTCGGCCATGCGAGCTTATCGGGAATCCATCATCGCGGCCTCCGAACTGAATCCGCTGGACCTCTTTTACTATCGCTTCCGAGCGGAAGAGGCCCTGGAAAGAATCTCGCAACACGGCGGCAAACACCGCCGATGGAAAGAGGATGTGCTCGCCAAAGCGGCTCGAAAGAATAGTATGCGGGCCCTGAATGAACTCACGGCAGTGGTTGATGGTCGCCGCGTCTTGGTCCCGGATCCACCACGGACCGTCCGCATTGATGACGAACTGGCAGATCGCAGCGTGGAAGAGATCTCGCAATTCTTCGAGTCGTATAAAGAGAGTCTTCCGCTTGATCGGCGGGTGCTGGTTGACCAGTTCTCACTTGTCGACGTGGTCCGAAAAGTGGTTGGAGTGGGAAGCGTTGGTACGCGATGCCTCATTGTCCTTCTTGAGTCGGATGACAGGACGCCGCTGTTTCTCCAGTTCAAGCAAGCGACTCAATCTGTTCTTGAACAATACCTTGGCAAAAGCATCTATAAGCAGTCTGGTCAACGTGTTGTGGAGGGACAGCGGCTCATTCAGGCCACCAGCGATATGCTTCTAGGTTGGTCGCAGTGGCAGGGTAACGACGGCAAAAATGTTGATTTCTATTTCCGCCAACTATGGGACGGCAAGGGGAAGATCTGCGTCGAGGAGTTGGGACCGACACGTCTGGCCATCTTCGCTGAATTGTGCGGTAAAACACTGGCATTCTCACATGCCCGATCGGGTGATGCGATGATGATACGTGGCTACATCGGCGAGGATGAAACATTCGACGATCATTTGGTCAGGTATGCGGACAGCTACGCAGACTGCACATGGGCGGACCATGCACAATTAGACTTGGCGATTAAAGAGCGCCAGATCGATGTCATACGCGATCTCTAATTGGGAAGTCCACCGATTCCAGTGAATATTGGCTATCGGGGTCTCGCCCACTCAGCCGCGGGGTCAGGAATGAACGATGTTTGTCAACTGACAGTCTCTCGTAGAGCAAAACAACTAGACTTGAAACTCTTTTTGAACAGGGATTCAAATGATGACTGAGCTGAAACCCCCTAGGGGAAACTGATTACATGTCGCGGGTGTGATCCTGATCTTGCTGGGCGTTGGCTCAATGATCTCCCCGGCGTTTGCGGGGAGCGCCCTTGTTTATCTCGTCGGGGGTTTGCTACTGATCACCGGCCTGATTCAGTTAATGGCGTGCTGGCAGGCAGAATCTTGGCGACAAAAAAAATGGCGAGTCTGATTCAAGGCGGAATCGCGGCGGTGGGCGGGGGGACCGTTATGGCCCATCCATTCTACGGCATGGCTGCACTTTCGCTTGTTTTGGCGATTTTCTATGCCGTCGAAGGAGTCTGGAAGGTTGTCTCATCGTTTTCTTATCGACCGGTGCCTGGTTGGATTGCGCTACTGATGAGTGGTGCGCTAGATTTGATTCTGGGAATCCTGATTTGGCGGCAATGGCCGGTTTCAGGTTTGTGGGCCGTGGGAATATTGGTTGGTGTCAATTTATTATCGACTGGCATGGCCTTTGTTGCCTTGGCGATCACCTGGAAACGCACAGTTCATGTCGTGAAAAACAAGATCGAAGTTGCCAAAGATAAACTTGCAGAAAGGTTAGCGGAATCAGATCGTTGAATTGGCCGATATTCAGATTTAAAATATTTTGAACGTAACCACAAGAAAGAGAGAAACACAATGTCCAGAATAAGAAGCCTTCGGGGTATCGCAGTATTGGCAGGGTGTATTTCGTTGGGATGGTGCTTGACAGTATCGCAGTTGGGCGCTCAGGAGCCAAAGACTTCGACAAGCGACGTCGGCACCCCGAAGGTGCTCCCTCGGCCGGACTTCGAGTTCAAGGGCAAGGTCGGCAAGACCTACAAGGACTCCGATCCGCCGCAATTCCCGCAGCCGGTGAAGGCTCCGAAGGGGGCCCCGAACGTGGTGCTCATCCTGCTGGACGACACCGGCTTCGGCCAGTACTCGACGTTCGGCGGCGGAGTGCCGTCACCGACGATGGACAAACTGGCCGCCGAAGGGCAGAAGTACATCCGGTTTCACACCACCGCGCTGTGCAGCCCGACGCGGGCGGCGCTCATCACCGGCCGCAACCACCACGTTTCCTCGAACGGCGTCATCACCGAGGCGGCCACCGGGTACGAGGGGTACACCAGTGTGATCCCGCGGAGTTGCGGGACGGTCGGCGAGGTGCTCCGCCAGAACGGGTACATGACCGCGTGGATTGGCAAGAACCACAACACCCCAGCGTGGGAGACGAGCGCCGCCGGACCGTTCGACCGCTGGGCCAACGGCCTGGGGTTCGACTACTTCTACGGGTTCAACGGCGGGGACGCCGACCAGTGGAATCCGGTGCTAGTCGAGAACCGCAATCTCGTCCCGAAGAGCAGCGACCCGAACTACCACCTGACCGAGGACATGGCGGACAAGGCCATCGCTTGGACCCGCAAGGTCACCAGCATCTCACCGGACGCCCCGTTCTTTCTGTATGTGGCCCCGGGGGCGAACCACGCCCCGCACCACGCTCCGAAGGAATGGATCGACAAGTTCAAGGGCCAGTACGATGGCGGTTGGGACAAGTACCGCGAGGAGACGTTCGCCCGCCAGAAGAAACTCGGCATGATCCCGGCTGACGCCAAGCTCACCGAACGGAGTGAGGGGCTGCCAGCCTGGGATACGCTGAACGCAGACCAGAAGAAGGTGTACGCTCGGATGATGGAAGTGTTCGCCGGTTTCGCAGCCCACGTCGACCACCACATGGGCCGGATCGTTGATTCTGTGCGCGCCATGCCGGGCGGTGACAACACGATCTTCGTCTACATTGCTGGCGACAACGGCGCCAGCGCCGAGGGCGGTCTCGAGGGCTGCCTCAACGAGAACTTGTACTTCAACGGCTACCCTGAGCGGTGGCAGGACGCTCTGGAGCACATCGACGAACTGGGCGGACCGAAGTGGTTCAACCACTTCCCGTCCCAATGGGCACACGCCATGAATACTCCGTTCCAGTGGACCAAACAGGTGGCCAGCCACTTCGGAGGGACACGCAACCCGATGGTCGTCTCGTGGCCGGCGAAGATGAAGGACAAGGGCGGCGTGCGAAACCAGTTCCTGCACACCATCGACATCGTGCCGACGCTCTACGACGCCATCGGCATCACGCCGCCGGAGATGCTCAACGGAGCGAAGCAGAAGCCGATGGACGGGGTGAGCTTCCTGAAGAGCATCACCGATAAGGACACCTCCGAGGTCCACAAGACGCAGTACTTCGAGCTCGGTGCCAACCGGGCGATCTACCACGACGGCTGGGTCGCGGCGAGCCGCATCAGCGCCCCCTGGTTGCCCACGCCCGCAGACGCCACCCCACTGACCGCCAAGTGGGAACTGTACCACGTCGAGAAGGATTTCTCCCAGGGCGACAACGTCGCCGCCAAGTATCCGGACAAGGTGAAGGAGCTTGACGCCATGTTCTGGAAGGAGGCCGAGAAATACAACGTGCTGCCACTCGACTGGCGGACCATCGAGCGGCTGAACTCGGAACTCCAGGGCCGTCCGAGCCTGGCTGGCAAACGGAAACAATACGTCTACTACCCGGGTCAGGTCGGGTTGCCGGAAGGGGCCAGCCCTCCAGTGCTGAACAAGTCATTCTCGATCACGGCCGAGATCGAGATCCCAGAGAAGGGGGCCGAGGGGATGGTGATCACCCAGGGGGGCTTGACGGGGGGGTACGGGTTGTACCTGCGCGACGGCAAGGCGCACTTCGTGTACAACCTGCTCGCGCTGGAGCGGTTCACCACCACGTCCGACCCGCTGCCGAAGGGAAAAGTGTCTTTGGTGGCCGAAATCGCCTACGAAGGCAAACCCGGTGAACTCGGCAAGGGCGCGACGGTAACACTCAGCGCCAACGGTAAAAAAGTGGGCGAAGGAAAGCTGCCGCGGTCGATTCCCAATCAGTTCTCGCTCAGCGAGGGGCTGGACATCGGCACCGACCTCGGCTCGGCGGTGGAGTTCACCTACGAACTACCATTCACCTTCACCGGGAAGATCGAGAAGGTGACGTTTGATTTGAAGTGAGCCCACGAGTTGGTATGACACTTTCGACCGTCGAGTGGCGGCCGTCAATTGGCCCGGCCGCCACTCCCTTTACCGAAATTCTCATCAAGGGAACACCCATAGGTAATCGACACCCGACAGCAGCACCGCCGACTCCCTCACTTCGGCCGGAACACCGGCGCAGTAGCCTTCAGTGGGTGGCGTACCTCGGTCTGTTTGTCGCCGCGTTCGGCTTCACCTGTGGACGCCAAAGGTGTCCTGACGAACCGAGACAGCAGTGCCGAGCATGGCCTCACCGATGGAGCATGCCGGGTATGCCTACTGGGTCAATCGGCAGGGAGTCCTCTACTGCCTGGACGCCAAGACTGGTGAGCAGAAGTACTCCGAACGCATCGTACAGTCGCCATGGGCCACTCCTCTCGGTGTCGGCGATCGAATTTACTTCTTCGGGAAGGATGGCCTGACGACTCTCCTTAAGGCCGGGCTCACCTTTGTGAAGCTGGCCGAGAATCAGCAGTGGGATCCAGACATCAAACCGGATCAATCACTCATCGACAAAGAGACCGACCCAAAGCGCAAAGCCGGAGCCGCCATGCACGCCAAACCCGAAGTCATGGGCGTCACGGTCATCAACGGGTCTCTACTCATCCGTACCGGGAAACAGGTGTTCTGCGTGCGGAAACCAAAGTGGTCTGACCGAAGTAGCCTTTCTCTTCCTCAGAGAACTTCCCATCGCGTGGCCTGTGTCTGACCGACGATCTCGAGATCAGAGGTTCATTACACCACTCATCGTTATTGCCACATTACTCGACGACGGTCGTTCATGTGGTTACATTCATGGAAGGACTGCGTTTCAACATCAGAGTTCGACAAGCTCCTGATTCCGATCTGAATCTCACGCAGTCTCTGTCTCATAAGTTGTCTGAGCGAGCCCAATCACGCGCTCGCGTGCGCTCAGCTAGTGGAACATGCTCACCTAAGGATACTCGTGGTGTCTGTCGGCTCGTCGAGGCAATTCCCGAATTCGGATGCCGACTACCCCGTCCCAAAGCAGGTGGTAAGTCTCTGGAAGCGATTTGTTCAGTTTTGGCGAGATGGTTATAGGGTGAAGCTGGCACTATTCGGTTCAGCTGCATTCATTGTCGCTTATGCAGCGACTGCATCACAGGGACGAATCCTCTTTCCACGGCCACCATCACTCCCCCCTCGGCGAGTCTGGAGTCGGCTCCCACTGCTGCACATAACGGGATGGTTTGGATCCCTGGCGGCGAGTTTCTGATGGGGAGCAATTCCAAGACAGTCTGGCTCGCTGAGCAACCGGCTCATTTCATCTCCCTGGATGGCCTCTGGATCGACACGCAAGAGGTCACGAACGCACAAGTTCGAGAGGTTTGTGTAAGCCACCAGCGATGTCGCCACAGCCGAGAAATCTCCCACTCCGTAGTTGTAACTGACCCTTTGCATTCGAGTTGAACGGCAACAGCCGTGAGTATCTCCCCCAGTGAAAGGAAGATTCGATGACATTTCCCAGATCGCTTCAAACAGTGGCCGTGCTGACGGTGGGGGCCATTCTCGGCTACCTCGCCTCATCAGACCGTTTACGAATTGCGGATCGAGCCGATGCGGCCATTTCGCAGCCGAGTCCCGTGGCCATTCCGGCCGTCACGGAATTGACCTCGCTTTCTGATTTGTCCGCAGGGAAAGCCTGCTGTAGCGAGTCACTCACTCGCTCTTGTGCGTTGGCAGAATCGACGGAGTTGGCCGACGCGAGTTCACTCGTGGCAGCCCACAATCTCGCTGTAACAACCGCCGCGCAGGCGTCTGGCAAAAAGCCCAATATCCTGATGATTTGGGGCGACGATGTCGGATGGAACAACACCAGCGCCTACAACCGTGGGATGATGGGCTACAACACACCGAACATCGATCGCGTGGCCAAGGAAGGCGGATTGTTTACCGATTGGTACGGGCAGCAGTCATGCACTGCGGGACGGGCAGCTTTCATTACCGGTCAGAGTCCATTTCGAACCGGGCTGCTTAAAGTCGGCCTTCCCGGCGCGAAAGAAGGACTATCTGGTAAGGATCCAACGATCCCGGAGTTGTTGAAAAATCATGGGTACATGACCGCTCAGTATGGCAAGAACCATCTGGGTGACCTCGATGAGCATTTGCCTTCGAATCACGGCTTCGACGAATTCTACGGCAACCTTTATCACCTGAATGCGGAACAGGAGCCCGAGCATCCAGATTACTTCAAACTGCATCCAGAGCTGAAAAAGGTATTCGGCCCACGAGGGGTTATCAAGTCGTTCGCCAATGGAAAGATTACAGATACCGGGCCGTTGACGATTGAGCGGATGAAGACCATTGATGATGAGATCACGAATGGTGCTATGGACTTCGTGGACCGCGCTGTGAAAGCCGACAAGCCGTTCTTTCTCTGGTGGAATTCGACTCGCATGCATATCTGGACTCACTTGAAAAAGGAGTCTGAGGGCAAGACGGGATTGGGCGTTTATCCGGACGGAATGGTCGAACATGATGGACACGTTGGTCAATTGCTTGACCAACTCGACAAGCTGGGCATTGCAGACAACACGATTGTGATGTATTCGACCGACAATGGTGCCGAGTGCTTTTCCTGGCCGGATGGTGGCAGTACCCCATTCCGCAATGAAAAGAACTCAAACTGGGAAGGTGGTTACCGCGTTCCTACCATGATCCGCTGGCCGGGCGTGATCAAGCCCGGCACGATTTTCAACGGCATTTGTTCGCACGAAGACATGCTCCCGACACTGCTGGCAGGGGTGGGAGAACCGGATATCAAGGAGAAGTTGCTCAAGGGCCACAAGGCCAGTGGCAAAGAATTCAAAGTGCACCTTGATGGTTACAACCTCATTCCTTACTTCCGCGGTGAGGTCAAGGAATCTCCTCGTCAAGAGTTCTTCTTTTGGACGGACGACGGAAGCCTGGCAAATCTTCGGTACAACCGGTGGAAAATCGTGTTCATGGAACAGAGAGCGCACGGGCTGGACGTTTGGCAAGAACCATTGGTGACCCTGCGATTTCCGAAACTGTTCTGTCTTCGGACCGATCCATTCGAGCGGGCCGATCACGAGGCAGGGGATTATGACCGATGGCGAGTCGACCATGCGTTCGTGTTGTTGCCAGCGGTTGCCTACGTCGGCCAGCATCTGGCGACTTACACCGAATTTCCTCCTCGCCAAGAGCCAGGCAGTTTCAATCTGGAGAAAGTCCTTCAGAAGCTCCGACAGGGCGCAGGTGGAAACTGATAGGTTCGCTTGTTTCGCCTATGCGAAATAACGCTTGCTTCTTCGGGCGGCCGACCGAGACAGGGCCGGCCGCCCTTTTGTTGCCTCTGAATTCATAGACTCGACATCTCACTGAGTTGCACGGTCGGTGCTTTCGGATCTACTCAATTGCGTCACGGCTATCCGGCTTAGACCGAATTACATCGAGCCCTAACGCCCTTGGGGAGACTGGTTGGATCAGGAAATCCGTCGTGCTGCAAGTCCCTTAGGGTTGCCAGCGTTCGTTTACGTCCAACTGAGTTCGAAACCTGCATACATCCAAGCGAAAGGGATCGTGTCGCATGAGCCCCCTGGAACGCTTCTTTACCCGAACAGTTCGTCCCTTTTTCCTCTTTACCGGGGCGGGGACAGCTCTCGTCGGGCTGTATGCCTTCTTGCCGTCATGGGCCATGCCCAACGTCGCCAGGCTTCCTTACCTGCAAGACTACACGATCATTATTCAGCATTGGGGAATCATGGTCGGCCTCATGGGGATTGCCATGATGCTGGCGGCCTTGGTTCCACAATGGCGTGTGCCCATCCTGCTCTATAGCGCCCTGGAAAAGAGCTTCATGGTCTGGCTCGTACTCGCGAACGCCCGGAACTCGTTCGTAAGTGGATTCTGGATCCCTTTTGCCCTCGATTCCACAGTCGTGATATACACAATCGGATATTTCTTCAGCTGCGGATTCCGTTCGCCAGCGAGCGCTGCCTCGGAAAAGTGATCCGTCATCGGCAGGCAAGAGTACGTTTGAAAACGTCCAGCTCGATCGTGGTGGGACGCTCCAGCACCGGTTCATTCAAACCAAGGTTAGAGTTTCATGTGGACTCGCACTCCGTAAACCACCGCATCACTGGCGACCGCACCGGCCTCCGGATGCAGGTGAACGAGGTGTACGGCAGGCCCAACAGAAATGTCTGGTTGGCAACGAAAGCCTGATTGAGGAACTGCTCGGTCCTATTTCGGATACGCGGCTCCATCTCCTGACACACCAACGGGCATTTCGCCGGAATTCTTTCATGGAACGGATGGCCAGATGCTGTCTACCCTGCTCAAGGGAATACAACCTTTCTGTTTACATAAGATAATCGGTGGCAATCTATGTCAATCATGATCATTTTGCGGGAAGTCCAGATTCCTGTATGCCATTGACGTGTGGGCCGTATGGATCGTTCGAAGGGAATGATCCGCTGGCGTCGATGATTCCCATAATGGTGTCGTGAACTAGGGGGAATGCAACTGTTAAACCAAAGGTTGCGATCCATCAAATCTTCTCCTTCCTAGTACATGTAACAACGGAGAATACCATGCTGGCAGCGAAGCCTCGATTGTTCAAATTCCTTCTGGCGTTATCTCTGAGTTGTGATGTGGCAGTGGCGCAGGAGTGTTCTGTTGGTGCGGCGACTGATTCGGTCGTAGATTGCGTTTCCGACTGCGTACCGGAAACGATCTGCTTCGACTCTGTGTTTTCGGACTGCGCCTGTGATCTCTGGACGCGGCCGACCCTGACAGGCGACTGGGGTGGTCTTCGAACAGAACTCCAGAAATCCGGCATCACGTTCACCGGGCAATCAACGCAATTTGGCTTCGGGGTCAGTGGTGGGGTTAATGGTCCTGCCCCCCCCCCGCTTAGTCAAGGAGACACGTTCAAATACACCGGACGAGGC
>CANJZR010000050.1 GCA_947479075.1 Planctomycetaceae bacterium | reverse complement strand
CGCAATGCGTGCATCTATGTTTTTGCTGCCGCCCCATGAATGCAACAACTTAGATTCAAATGATGCTGCATGGAATGTAATGAGATTTTGCCCCATGTCTGCGAGATTGGCCAAACGGTTTCTGGAGATACCGATGAAATTGCAATGCTGGTTACTGTGTCTGTGTCTCGTGGTCCTCAGCGGCACATTGTCGTGGGCTCAGGAACTCGAAGAGGAGTCGAATCCGCAGCAACTGCAGAAGATCGTGGAGCGGCTTGACGCACAAGAACGACAGTTGAATGATCTCATCCGAAGTTTGTCACATCGCAATGGCACACTTCTCGGCTCGGCAGAGAGCTCGGGGGCGGGGATAAGAAACTCTGGGGCGGAGTCGCGATTTCGCCCGGTATACATCATCAATCGCGACGGCACAGATCTTCGATTTCTGGTGGCAGCTCCAGGAATGGTGACCACTGGAACGCCGCAATGGTCTCACGACAGCAAGGCGATCCTGCTGGACTCAACATCTCAGACCGATCAGGTCGCGCTCAGTCGCATCTGGGCGTACGGAGTTGCGGGGCCGTTTCAGGGAATGATTCGGCACCTTGGTGCGGGAAACACACCGACATGGTCACCAGACGATTCTCAGATCGCTTATATGGTGAACCCGGGAAACCCGGACAATGTTTCGCCGGGTGCGTGGATCATGAATGCCGACGGCACGAACAAGAGAAAGTTTGGCCAAGGCTGGTACACGCGGTGGTCTCCGGATGGAAAAGAAATCTGTGTCCTGAATCCTGAATCCAATCCTTACAGTCTGCTTTTGTATCACACCGAAACCGGAGAACGGCGTCAGATCCTGGGAGGCGACATTGAAGTCATTTTTGGTGGGGCGAACTGGTCACGCGATGGCCAGCGACTTGTGACTCTCATTCGTCGAGACGGCGAACAACAGTTGATTACGATTAACGCCACCGGGGACAGAGATTCTATTCAGGTCGTCTACCGTGAACGCTCTTCCAATCGCGCACTCGTGGGGCCGCCGGTCCTCTCACCAGATGGAAAAGAGATTCTCTTTTCCATTCAGGATAATGTACGTGGAGGTCGCGCCGACCATAGCTGGAAAAACACTTACATCTACCTGATTTCAGCCGACGGTAACAGCGAACCGAGACTGCTTGAAGGCACAAAGATCGGAAGGATCAATCGCAGTTCTGACTGGTCGCCCGACGGATCGAAGATTATCTTCTCAAGCGAACGCTGAGAAATGACTCACGGACACAGCAAATGCCGATCGCTGGCTCAATTCTTTCGCGGGGTGGCCCATACGCTGCTTTGAGCGTATGGGTGACGAAGGAACAAGAGGCGGATCGAGCTTGTTTATCATGAGTACGTGCTTCCGGGCCTTTCAGCGTCCATCCACGGCAGACTCACGTCTGCCGCTCGCTGGGAAACTTCACACCGAAGTTGCAGAGGACTCTGCCACCAGGCTCAACGTGGTGAGGTATCCCCGGTCTGCTTCCCCCGTGTCCGCCTCAGAATCGACTCTGTAATCAACACCACCAGCGACGCGATCATGAACACCGTGAAGAAGATGTTCAGCCCGCCCTTGATCGTCATCGCGTAGTTGCCGGTCTCGTAACCGGTCTTGAAGTCGGTCAGGAACCGGCCGGTGACCATCTGGTACCCAGCTGTGGTGGTGGTGACGATCACGAAGACCATCGGGATCAGAGTCAGCAGGGCGAACTTGCCCCGGCCGTTGTTGAGGGCCCACACGCTGACGATACACAGGGCGATGGCTGCCAGCATCTGGTTCGCGATGCCGAACATCGGCCAGATCGTGTCGATCGACCCGGTCCAGATCAGCGTGCCCCAGCCCAGCGTCACCAGCCCGGTCGAGATGATCGCCCCCGGCAGCCAGTCGGTCTTGCCGAACGGGGCGTAGACCTTGCCCATCACCTCCTGCAGCAGGAACCGGGCGATGCGTGTCCCGGTGTCGATCGTGGTGAGGATAAATAACGCCTCGAACATGATCGCGAAGTGATACCAGTATTTGATCAGCGAGTTGATATCGACCCGCCCGCCCGAGACCTTGGCGGTGGCATCGGTCAGGATCTTCGACATCCCCAGGGCCAGCGTCACCGCCCCACCGGTTCGGCCCCGCAGCGACTCGCCGCCGACCTGCTGTTCGAGCATCGGCAGGTTGTCGGACGTGGCGTTCATCTTCTCCAGCGTCGACGCGTACTGCTCGACCTTCGACAGATCGATGTTCACCGCCCAGTAATCGCCCGCGGGCAAGCTCGCAGCTGCGATGAGAGCGACGATGCCGACGATGCCTTCGATGAGCATCGCCCCGTAGCCGATGAGGCGGATGTCGGCTTCCTTATTGACCATCTTGGGTGTGGTCCCCGACGCCACGAGGGCATGGAACCCCGAGACCGCTCCGCACATCACGCAGATGAAACAGAACGGGAAGATCGCCCCGTTGAAGTACGGCCCGCCGCCGTTCTTGAAGAACTGGTTAATCGCGGGGGCCTCCATCTTCGGATTGGCGACGATGACAGCGACGATCAGCAGGATCACGGTCCCGATCTTGAGGAAGCTGGAGAGATAGTCACGGGGGCAGAGCAGCAACCACACCGGCAACACCGACGCGATGAACCCGTACCCGCAGATCGCCAGAATAGTCTGATGCTTGGTGAGCGAGAAGTACGGCTCCCACGCCGAGCCGGGGATCCAGTTGCCGATGACCGTCACCGCGAGCGTGGCGAGAGCCCCGAGGATCGAGGCCTCGACGACCTTGCCCTTGCGGAAGACATACATGTACAGACCGACGAGCAGCGCGATCGGCACCGTGCAGGCGATCGTGAACGTGCCCCACGAACTGCCGGAGACGACCTGAGTGATCCCGGATGGTAGCGTCAGCGAGTGTGTCGCTTCGTCACTGGCCCACAGGGGTGGCTCTTTGCCGTCCTTGCCGGGAGGGGCCATCAGCGTGAACGACTCGGAGCGGGGAACCTTCGACCCGTTCGGGTAGACCATCTGGCTCCCTTCGGGGATGGTGATGGTGGTACGGCCTTCGAGCTGGCCGGGCGTCCCTGCGTGTCCCTCGGGGAGAACGATCTGGGTCTTCTCGGCCAGCTTGATTTCTTCGCCGCCCAGGGCCTTGACCACGACGATCCCGAGACCCGACAGAGCGATGATCACGACAAACAGAATCGCGATCGACGCGACCGTGCCACCGACGTTGCCGACTTCGGCCCGGGCGATCTCGGCCAGCGAACGCCCGTTGTTGCGGACGCTGGCTGCCAGCACGAGCATGTCCTGCACAGCTCCCGCCAGACAGACGCCGACGACAATCCAGATCAGACCCGGCAGGTAACCGAACTGGATCGACAGCACTGGCCCGATCAGCGGACCGGCTCCCGAGATCGCGGCAAAGTGGTGGCCAAACAGCACCCACTTGTTGGTCGGGTGGTAGTTCTGGCCATCGTTCAGGGTGTGGGCAGGCGTCTGACGCAGGTCGTCCAGTACTGCCACGCGAGCTGCCAGGAATGCGCTGTAATATCGATACGCAATGGCCAGGATGCAGAGCACCCCGATCAGAATGGGCATGGCATTCATCAGTGATTGACCCCAGAGTTCCGGCACCAGAACATCAGAGACACGCTAGACCCCCGGCGAATCTCACGTTCGCAAGATACAGAGTTGGCTGGTAATCGTGCAGCAAGAACAAGCCAGCCACGGGGCACTTTGTGGATTCGCACACTCGATTGACTCACCGGGGTATGACTTGGGTGTCCACAAGGATGGCGTAATTGCGTGGGAAATATCGAGAAGAAAGTGGTACACAGATTTCGCAGATGGACACAGCTTGAAGAGGTCAGGGCGAGTGAGTCGTTGTGAGGTATGCCTTGGGAGGGCGAAGCTCCTGCTGAGCCGCTACAACGAGAGGACGCACACTTGCGAACGCGGCTCAGCAGGAGCTTCGCCCTCCCGGGTTAACAATGGCACTGTTTTAATCTGCGTAAATCTGTGCAATCTGTGGATCACTTCTCCGGTCCGAGTTGGAAGTGAGATGACGAGAAGTTGCTGTTTGTCGTGGGGTAAACGAAGCAAGGCAGGCTGCGTTGGGCGCTGCCTGCCTTGATTGAGATGAATGTTTCGAACTCGATTACTCGGCGGCTGGCTGAGCACGCTTCATGTTGGAGTAACGGCCCAGAGCCATCAGCGGGAAGTAGTGGCGGTACAGGTGGTAGCGCAGGTAGAAAACCCGCGGGAAGCCGGTGCCGGTGAATTCGGGTTCGTTCCACGTGCCATCGGCGGTCTGGGTGTCGAGCAGGAACTGCACGCCTCGCTGGACAGATTGCGACTCGATCTCGCCCGCAGCCAGAAGTCCCATCAGTGCCCACGCGGTTTGCGAAGCGGTCGGTGGCCCCTGGCCTCGTAACTCGGGCTTGTCGTAGCTGAGGGCGGTTTCTCCCCAGCCACCGCTGGCGTGCTGATGCTTCTTGAGCCAGTCTGCACCGGCCTGCAGACGGGGATCGTTCGCGGGGACGCCGATCGCGGTCAGACCGACCAGCACCTGCCACGTCCCGTAGATGTAGTTCACACCCCAGCGGCCGTACCAGCTGTTGTCGTATTGCTGGTCCTTCCAGACGAACTCGATGGCCCGCTGGAGGGTCTCGTGATGCATGCCGACTCCCAGCCGGCCATACATCTCCAGCGTGCGTGCGGTGATGTCGGCGGTGGGTGGGTCGATCATCGCGTTGTGATCGGCAAACGGGACACGCGTGAACAGTTCGCGGTCGTTGTCAGCATCGAACGCGGCCCAGCCTCCATCCCGGCACTGCATCGCCGAGATCCAGCGGACAGCCCGTTCGATCGACTGCAGCATGGGGCGCATGCGGTCGACATCGACTGCAGCGCGAGAGCCAGAAGTGGTGGTGCCAAAGATGACGGTGTTGACCTTGTCGCTGGTCGCGGGGGTGCGTGGCGAGGTCTCGCCGGGAACGAACTCTGCAGTCCACGCCGCGTGCGAATCGCCGGGCAGGCACTTGGCTAGTGCCATCGTGGCCATGATCGTGTCGTCGATGTCGGGATAGAATTCGTTGTTGAACTCGAAGTACCACCCAGCTGGTTCAATATGAGGCTTACGTAGCGACCAGTCACCGCGCTGCCGGACTTCCTTCGACAACAGCCAGTCGACAGCCATGCGCAGGGGGGCGGAATCAGCGGAGACGCCCGACTCACGCAGGGCGATGATGCTGATGGCCGTGTCCCAGACTGGGGAACGACAGGGTTCCAGTCGAGCAGTGTCGCCTTCGTGAATCGTCAGCTTCTCCAGCTCCAGCAGAGCAGCTGCGACTTCTGGAGAGTCTTCGGCGTAGCCCAGACTCTTGAGCGAGATGATGCTCCAGATGATCGGTGGGAAGATCGCACCCAGACCATCGCTTTTGGCGAATCGATCGAGCATCCATTTGGCGGCTTTGCGAATCGCCCACGAACGCAGCGGCTTGATGTGCAGACGCTCGAGAGTCTTCCAGCCGACATCAATCGCGCTGAAGACCTTGTGCCAGTTGAACCAGCTCTTGGCCTTCAAGCCGTCGAGCTGCTCCGACGGGGGCATCGAGACCGGGAGTTTGTCGGCCCCGTTCAGGAAGAGCTCATCGATCTGATGCTCAGATGGCAGCTTGCGAACCGGCTGGAAGGCCCAGATCAGGCTGAGCGGCACGACGATCGTGCGGGACCAGGCCGACATCTCGTAGATGTTGAACGGCATCCAGGTCGGGATGAACATCAGCTCGGGCGGCACGGCGGGGCACTGCTGGTAGGAGATGATCCCCAACAGGGCGAGATAGAACCGGGTGAAGCTGTTGACCTTCTCGGCCCCACCGGCAGCGCGGATCGCCTCGCGGGCGCGGACCATGTATTCGCAATTCGGGTCATGCCCGGAGATTTTAAGGGTCCAGTAGGCTTTGACCGAGATACTCAGGTCGATCGGCCCGCCCGGGATCTGAGCCCAGCCTCCGGTTGCCAGCTGTTCGGCGGCAATGGTCCGGGCACATTTCCTGGCCAGCTCTGATTGTCCGCGGCCGAGGTAGGTCAGGAGCAGGATGTATTCCGACTCCAGGATCGTGTCGCCTTCGAGCTCGCCCAGCCAGTATCCCTCGATGTGCTGGCGTTCCATGAGCCAGCTGCGAGCTGACACGACCGCGTGACTGAGTGTATCTCCAAACAGCGAATCGCCTCCGATGAGAGCTGAGGGAGCTGGGATCAGTGAATTCCATGCCGAAGGATAGTTGCCGCCCTCTTGCTGACTGTCTAACCGAGACGAACCTGAACTCATTCCAGGACCTGCTTCTGGGTAATTCCTCGTGACAGCTGGCCCTCCAGGACTCAGCGAATCGCAAAGCAACAGGCCGACGGCCCGCCTGAATGCGACTTGCGGCGGATCCTATGGGGAGTGCAACTTGGCTCACAAGACGAGTTTGCCGCCGGGCACTTCCGGGAACGGGCCTGCGAATCACTCGGCGCGAGACATCTCCAGTGGAAGTCGATGGCCAGAGTCGAGTTCCACCCGAATTCGATTGAAACCGTGATGGGCTGGTTGGTGACTGGAGGACTGGAAAGGCAACCAAACTCGGTCGACAATCGGGACCAGCAGGAGAGTCATCGCAACCGCTCGATCCTTGCATTTTCAGGGTTTAACGGATAGCTTTTCTTGTTATGAACCAGCCGAATTCTCCACGTCCCGGCAATGAGCCGTCTTCCAAGTCTCTGGCACAAGAGCTTTTCGGAGTTCACTTTGCGCCCGGAGGTCCTGTCGCTGACCCCGATGATCTGGACGGTTTGGACTTCGGTTCCCTGGCTCCTGCTGCTCCTGCAAACGCTTCCGGAAGTGAAGCTGTAGTCGAGATCGAGGAAGAAGAGGTCAGCATCACCTCCTCGACTGAATGGGCTGCGATCGAGAAGGCGGCGCCGTTGGCCGACGAAGAGGAACGAATCACTCGACCGGTCGCACCGGCTCAGTACCGGAAGCCAGTCCCTCGTCTGCAGGTGCCTCGCGATGATGACGACGATGGTTTCGGCGCGGGGCTGTTGTCCGCGTTTGATGACGATGATGAAGAAGACGAATTCGAAGAACGCGCAGCTGCCGACGCGGACGTTCCAGACGATGACGACGATGTGATCGAGGTCCGTGAGCCGTCTCCCGCGCGGCGGCGTGAGGAAGTGTCCTTGGTGTCTGACCTTGATGACGAGGAAGATGTCGAAGACGAGGAGCCCGCAGCTGGGGCTAAGCCACAGACCGCCCCGCGAAAAGATGACGACTTCTGGGACGCCCTCGAAGGGTGGGACTGGGAAACATCCAGCGAGGGAGGCGATCGGGAAGAGAAGTCGTCCGGTGGTTCCGGGGGACGCGGCGATCGATCAGGCCGTGGCCGACCAGTTCGTGGTCGATCGGGCTCCGACGAAGGCCCCTCGCGTGATCGTCCTCGGAGGGAGGAAGCTCCCACGCCGAAGGCCGAAGTCGAACGAAAAGATCGCTCACGTGGTCGCGGTGAACGGACGGAACGTCCCGCTCGTGAAGTGAGCCCTCCACGCGCTGCCAGCACTGACAAGCCGAAATCCATATTTGGCGCGGACGAGGGGGGATTTGCCGACGATCTGTTTGATCGTCTGGAAGGCAAAGACGCGTCTCGTAAGCCGGGTTCACGACGCGAAGAAGTGAGCCGCCGTCGCGACGATGATCTGGATGCTCCGCCACCTGCCAAGGCGGCTGTGGATGATCCGACTGCTGATGACTCCGGGGACGAAGATTCTGCCGCTTCAGGTCGTCGCCGTCCGCGTCGTCGCCGTGGTCGCGGTCGTGGTCCGGCAGATGACCGACCGGTGGAGAGTGCAGAGCCCATCGAGCCGCAGGCCGAATTTGACGATGTTCCGTTCGATGATGATGACGATGGATTTGGAGCTGGACTGGCTCCTCCACGTCGTTCACCTGAACGTGCTTCCGGCGGGCGTGGCCCGAGAACCGAACCAGTTGCTCAGGAATCCTCCGGACGAGGGGGAAGAACCCGTGACGCTGCCCCTCGTGGCGAACGGGCAAGTACCGGTCGCGGTGAACCCAGTCGCAGCGAATCCGGACGCGGTGAACAGCGTCCACCTCGGGACCGCGATGCGGCTCCCGAACGAGAGGCGCGGCCCAAACGCGATCCCCGGCCAGCAGCTCGGGCGGAACGAAGTGAAACGGTCGAACCAGTCCGTGAAGAGCGGGTTCGCGATGATCGTGGACGCGGTGAGCGTCCTGCGAAACCTCCGCGTGGCCGGGACTCGGATCGAGACTACGAAGCTCGTCCCGCACGAGCGGAGAAGGGCGAACGTCCTGAACGCAATGAGCGTGGACCCGCCCGTGAGGCTCCTGCTCGCCGTCGTGATACGGAAGAGACCTCCTATCGGGATCGTGATGATCGGGATCGAGACCGGGACAGCGAACCACGCAGCAGTGGCGGCCGTGAAGAGCGGTCGGGCTCGCGTCCTCGTGGTGAGCGTTCCGAAGGGCGTGGGGAGAGCCCCCGTTCGGGACGTGCTTCCGGTGAAGGATCGCGTAAGCCAGAATCGAGTCGGCCCCCTGAACGCAGCAAGCGATCCGCTGAGCCCGTCGATGATGAGGCCGACGATCGCCCACGCGGCAAGATTCAGCCCATCGAAGTGCCGACCTGGGAACATGCGATCTCTCTGCTGATTGCTCGCCATCCCAAGCCACAGGATCGAGGCGGTTCGCGTTCTGGACCTCGTGGTGACGACCGTGGCAGCAGCCGCGGGCGTGGTCGACGTGGCCCTGGCGATCGCTGAGCTCAGCCCAGTGAAAGTGATCGAATGAAAATGATCGCGGGACGCTTCCCCGCCGACAGGTTCGTGAAATAATGGGTGATGGGAAGCAGTCAGTGTAGGCGTTCGAAGGGGACGACGTTGCTAGTTCGCATGGACTTAGCCCGCATCATTATCAGTGAGATTAACGACCAGCAGGTCGTGTTCTTGCGAGAGGTTGGGGGTTCCCGCGCGTTTCCAATCCTGATCGGTCTGTTCGAAGCCATGAGCATCGACCGCCGGATTCAGGGGAATACTCCGCCGCGTCCTCTGACCCATGACCTGCTCAAGAACGCGATTGATGAACTGGGTGGCGAAGCCCAGGATGTCGTCATCACTCATCTGGTCGAGCATACGTATTACGCTCAGATCCGCATTCGCAAAGACGATGACGTGATCGAACTCGACAGCCGTCCGAGTGACGCCATCGCTCTGGCTGTGCATTATGATCCGCCATTGCCGATCTTCGTGGATGACGAAGTGCTGGATCAGGTGACGTAGTTTCTTCGTTCGCTGAACGATGAACTGGCGAGCGGTCGGCGTAAGCCGTCCGGTGCTTTTGACGGTGACTCGCTGTTTGGTATTTCCTGGTACAAGGCGTTCGCGAAGTCACTCGGGCAACACTTCTGCCCGTTGACACGTGTTGCGACTCCACACATCCGCTGCACCAGTGGGCTGACGCCCACCGCTCGCCGGGCAATGCAAGCTCTCCCCCGCAGTCACGACGAAGCTGACGGCGGGGACTCTCCTCGGTATGCTGTACCTTCTGTGAATTTCAGCCCCTGATGAGGAGGTCACCGATGCTGCGTTTGTCTTGTTTCGTCTGCCTGTTGCTGTCGCCCGTACTGGCGATCGGGGCTGACAACACTGTCACTCCCACCGAAGCCAAGTCGGGATGGGTTTCGCTGTTCGATGGAAAGACGACCACCGGCTGGCGGAACTATAAGAAGGACAAGATCGGCGACGGCTGGAAGGTCGTCGACGGTGCACTGACCCGCGCTGATAAGGGAGCGGGCGACATCATTACCGCCGATCAGTACGACAATTTTGAGCTGCTCATCGAATACAAGATCGCGCCGGAAGGCAACTCCGGCATCATGTTCCGCGTGACCGAAGAGGACAGCTCCCCCTGGAAGACCGGTCCGGAAATCCAGGTCCAGGACAACGTCAAGCCGCACGACCCCCAGCTGGCCGGATGGCTGTATGGTCTTTATCAGCCGAAAGCAGACTTCTTCACGAAGCAGGTTCCCGACGCCACCCGCCCACCGGGAGAGTGGAACCAGCTCTACATCCGCATCACGGATCAGCAGAGCGAAATCCAGATGAACGGCATCGTCTATGAGAAGTTCCAGATCGGCAGCCCCGACTGGAATGAACGCGTCGCCAAGAGCAAGTTCGCCAAGGCCCCCGGCTTCGGCAAGGCCAAGAAGGGCCACATCTGCCTGCAGGATCACGGCGATCTGGTGGCTTACCGCAATATCAAGCTGCGACCGCTGAACGCCAATGGTCTGCCACCGGAAGTGGCGGAAGACGCTTTGCCCGTGACCGTCGAGAAGGCGTTCCCCGCTCTGGAGTGGGCGAACTGGAAGGCTGAAACCGATGAAGGGAAGAACATCCCCTTCCGTCCGATCGTGCTGACTCATGGCGGCGATGGATCGAACCGCGTCTTTGTTGCCAGCCAGCAGGGCGTGATCTACGTCTTCGACAATGACCAGGGCGTGAAGACCAGCCAGGTGTTTCTCGACATCTCCGACCGCGTCGCATACTCCGACAGCATGAATGAGGAAGGCCTGCTCGGCATGGCCTTCCATCCCAAGTTCAAGGAGAACGGCGAGGTCATCGTTTCCTACACCTCCAAGAAGGTGGAGCACCTGTCGGTGGTCTCGAAGTTCACCGTCTCGAAGGACGACAAGAACAAGGCTGACGCCGCCTCGGAGCAGGAAATCCTGACGCTGCCACAGCCGTACTGGAACCACAACGGCGGGACCGTGGGCTTCGGTAAGGATGGGTACCTGTACGTCGCTTTCGGTGACGGCGGAGCTGGAAACGACCCGCACGGCAATGGCCAGAACCTGGGTGTGATGCTGGGCAAGATCGTACGCGTCGATGTCGACCACAAGGACGCAGGCAAGAACTACGCCGTACCGAAGGACAACCCGTTCTGCGGCAAGGAAGGGGCTCTCCCCGAGATCTACTCTTACGGCTGGCGTAACCCATGGCGGATGGCATTCGACAGCAAGACCGGTGATCTGTGGTGTGCCGATGTGGGGCAGGCGATGTACGAAGAGATCAACATCGTGACCTGCGGCGGGAACTACGGCTGGAGCCGTCGCGAAGGTTCGCACCCGTTCGGCAAGAACGGTGTCGACGCCAATCCCGAGATGATCGAGCCGATCTACGAGTATGATCACAACGTCGGTAAGTCGATCACTGGCGGGACCGTCTATCGTGGCTCGCGAGTCCCCGAACTCGTCGGCAAGTACATCTACGCCGACTACGTGAGCGGCAAGGTGTGGGCGCTGACCTATGACCCGGCGAAGAAGGCACCTGCTCACAACGCGACCATCGCGGGCAACGGTCTGCCAATCCTCTCCTTCGGAGAAGACGAGCAGGGCGATGTCTACTTCATGGTTGTGGCTGCCGATGGCCACGGGATCTACCGGTTCGCCAAGAAGTAAGCGACCGGTCCGAGATCGTTGTGAATGAACGTCATCGCGGGACGGGCCATCAAGTGCCCGTCCCGTCTTCCATTCAGGCGTGAGCAATGCAACCACTTGCCGGTCGTGTCGCGGTGATTACGGGAGCAGCCAGCGGGATTGGTCGGGCGACCGCGATTCGCCTGGCCCAGGCGGGGGCACGTGTGACAGCTTGTGATCTGCGGACCCGCCCGGAGAACGAGGCGGTCTTTGGGCCACTGGGAATCCGGCAAGTTGTGTGTGATGTGCGCGATCTTTCGCAGCTGCAAGCGGTGATTGATGAGGCTGCGACTCTTGGTGGCCGGCTCGACATTCTGGTGAACAATGCCGGAGTGACGATGGTGAAGCAGGTCCCCGACGTCAGCGAAGAGGACTGGGATCGCTGCCTCGATACGAATCTGAAAGCGGCGTTCTTCGGGGTGAAGTTTGCCTTGCCGCACATGTGTCGTTCCGGCGGTGGTTCGGTCGTCAACATGGCGAGCAACGCGGGACTCCTGCCGCGGGCGCATGATCCGGTTTATTCGATCAGCAAGCTGGCTGTCGTGGGACTGACCAAGAGTCTCGCTCTGTGTCATGCACGTGATCGAGTGCGAGTGAACTGTGTCTGCCCCGGTCCGGTGTCTGGGACTGATATCATGAATGATGACCTCGCCGCACAACCCGATCCAGAAGCCGCGGCCCGCAGGAGTATCGCTGCCAGTCCACTCGCTCTGGCTCACGACCGGATGATGACTCCGGAGGAGATCGCCGAGGCGGTCCTCTACCTGGTCAGTGATG
>CANJZR010000049.1 GCA_947479075.1 Planctomycetaceae bacterium | reverse complement strand
TCGTCGGGCATCGGACGCTCATGGTTGGCGACCTCGCTCAGAGGGATCGTGTCGAAGTCGACGCCGTAGTCGCTCCCCTTCTGGCGGACCATGGTGACCATGACACCACCGTGGCCCTTTGTCGCCAGCTTCACCGCCTGGCGACCACAGCTGTAGGCCTCGGCCACGTCGAGTTTCACGGTTCGGTCCGACGCGCACATGGGGAGTGATTCGGTGACCTGGAACTCGCCCCGCCAGCCAAAGGTGTCGGCGATGATGCGGTGCAGCACCATACCGACGCTGGCTCCGCCCATGGCCCCGAACTCGACGTTGTTGAACTTGTCGCGAGTCTTGGACGCACTGACCGGCGATCCGTCCGCGTTGCGGATGCCCTCGCCACAGACGATTGAGACGAAGCCGAACTGCTTCTGGACTTCCTCGACGCGGGCCAGGAACTTTTCCCGATCAAAGGCCCGCTCCGGCATCAGCAGGATATGAGGAGCGTCACCCTTTTTGCTGCGAGCCAGAGCCGCAGCAGCGGGGAGCCATCCGGCACTGCGACCGACGGTCTGGAAGATCACGAACTGGTCGACCCGCTGCATATCGCGGGCAAGAATGCCAGCCTGCTGCACGCTGAGAGCGACGTACCGCGCCGCACTCGGGTAGCCAGGGGTGTGGTCGGTGCCGAACAGATCGTTGTCGACGGTCTTGGGGACGCCGACGCCGGTCATCTCCCAGCCGTTGGCGTTCGCGTAAGCGACGACGCGGTGGATCGTATCCATCGTGTCGTTGCCGCCGATCATGAAGTAGTAGCGGATATTCAGCTTCTTCAGCTGGGCGAGGATTGGCGGGAAGTGTTCTTCTTTGAGCTTCAGACGGCTGGAACCGAGGGCGCTGCTGGGGGTATGCCGGAGTCCCGCGAGGACCTCCTTCGTCTCAGCTCCCAGGTCGATCAGATTGCCGTTGAGTACGCCTTCGATGCCGTACCGCATTCCGAAGACCTTGCCGATCTTCTTGTCGGCTTTCAGACATCCGTCAATTACCCCGGACAACGAGGCGTTGATCACAGAGGTCGGGCCCCCTGATTGTCCGACGAGAGCATTGGCGGTCTTCATGGATAGTCGTTCCAGAGGTGAGAGGTGATTGCGGGGACCGTGCGGGAGCCTCGCCCTCCCGACGGGGATCACCACACGTTGATCACACTAGATTAGTCACAAGACCGCGAAATGCGACCCCGCGCGGAGTGCAGTGTCTGCGTTCTCAGGTTCCCGAACCCTCAGAACGCGGGTGGCGGTGCCCGTCGCACTCCGCGCTGCCAGTACAGGCGGTCATCGGTGATGACCCCGCGCCGTTTCGCACAATTCAAACAGAGCCGCTCCTCGGCGTTCACCAGATAGACTTCACCGCACAACAGAAGATGAAAGTAATCCTCGCCGGGGTTCTTGGTATAGCAGTAGTCCTTGTCCCAGCTGGTTTTGATCTGGGCGGTCCAGCCTTCGTAGTGAGGGACGTAGACCCGGCGCTCATACTCGATGGCAGGTTCGTCAGATGGTGGCGTGAGCGATTCTTCCATGGGAGTTCTCCTCAGTACGAGCAGGCCCGCGTTCAACACTGCGAATCTTCACGCATCTCGCGAAAGCGGTTGAGCTCCTCGCAGAGTGACTTTTCCTGTTGGAGGGTTTGCTGCCGTATCCGGCGATTGAGTGCGATCGACGCGGCCATCTCCCTCAGAGCCAGAATCGCCAGCCAGAATGCCACGCCCAGCATTACGAGGACATCCAGAGTCCACAGAATGGCCATCTGGCGTGGATTGATGGTCCCCATTCGCTGCATGACGGGGAGTACGGTGTCACCCAGACAGAGCAGAACACCCTCGATGGGGATCAGCATCGCCATTTTTAACCTGCGGAGATATTGCACCCGGAGTGCGGGGAGAGTGGTCGGAGACTCTGTCTCTCCCTGCTTCCACGATCTCCAGTACCAACTGGCCAGAGACACTCCCAGTGTCATCAGCACAGCTGTGCAGACCAGGCCGGGAATCTCCGCTCGTGTGAGCATGGTGCCTGCCGTGAATCGAGACACTGCCGAGGTGGCCATGTCGAGGGGCTTACTTGTTGCCCGCCTGCTTGCGGATCGCTGCCAGCACTTCCGCTGTCGTCTTGGGACGACCTGCAGCTGGGGGAGCAGGAGCTGCAGGGGCCTTGGCTTCCGGAGCCGGGGCGGGTTCGGGACTCGCTACGGGAGCGGCGGGTGCAGCAGCTTTTGGCTCAGGGGCGGGAGCAGCTGCGGGAGCGCTTCCCGCAGCCTTGGCGGCGGCCTGCTGGCGAATCTTTTCGAGTGGTGAGAGAGCGGCCCCACCTGTTGCAGCTGGGGCCGCTGCCGGTGCAGAGTCTCCGGCTTTCGCAGCGGCCTGCTTGCGGATCATGTCGAGCGGAGAAGGTTTCGCTCCACCAGCGGCTGGAGCGGCAGCTGGCTTGGCGGCCCCTGCAGCGCGGATGGCATCCAGCGGGCTCTTGCCTCCTGCAGCAGGCTTGGCAACCGCTGGCTTCGCAGCTGCGGGAGCGGCTTCGGCTTTGACTTCCGTCTTCTTGGGCAGTGGAGCGTCCACGACCTTCAGAAAGCTGGGATCGATGTCGTACCAGGAGATGTCAACCGGTCCATTGAACTGGACCAGAGCACGACAGGCCATGTTGACGGTCTTCACTGTTCCGGTCAGGCCGACGAACCGGCGCAGTTCCGGAACTCCCTCGGCGACAATCACATACTTGTCGGTCAGTTCAGCCTTCAGCCGTTCAGCCTGTGCAATCGACATGGGTCAGATCACCGATTTCAGTAGCTCGTGAAGGACGCGATGCGCCCCGTGCGGCACGTCCTCGCCGCGTCAATGTCTCGATTTTGGGGGAACAATTCCCCGAAATCAAGGCAGGGTCAGGAGTTGACCGCCGGTGGGAATCGTTTTCCCCGGAGTTTGACGGGCGGGGCACTGATGTCGATCACGGTTTGGCGAGGGGCGAACCCCGGGAAATCCCTCTGGAGGCGTTTCCAGAGAAACGAGTAATATTCCCAGCTGGCAGTTCGCCAATTCGGATGGGCAAGGATGCCCACTGGCTGAGGTCCCCGCCGCTCGCTGGAGCAGCAGGATCTCAAATGCAAACCGTGGAAGGACCCGTCGGTGCCAAATCGCATCAACTCCTTGATTTTCAGCGTGTTGAGTCTCTGTCTGGGGGCTCATGTCGCCCTGGCTCAATCCTCGATTCCGCGCACGACATCGGGGGGGGCTCGCCCCGCAGCCAGGAAGTCGACGGTCCCGCAGAGCGGAGAAAGCTCGCGCTCTAACTCCCTCCCACAGACGACTCGCCCCCCCGCCGGACGCGTCGACGCCACCGCTGAAGCGGCAGAAGATGCCGCTCCAGTCCCGAAGGCTGCTCCTCGTCTGCGTCAGGGGCCTGCTCCGGCCCAGGCTGCTGCAACCGAGAATCCCCCGGCGGTTGTCGTTGAGCAAGTCTCCGAAGAGATGAGAGAAGTGCTGCAGCAGTGGGAAAAGAATACCGCTGGAATCAACACGCTCTACTGCCCGATCACCCGCTATGAGTTCGACAAGGTCTTCGGCAAAGAAACCCGGTCGATGGGGAAGGTCTACTTTGAGAATCCGGACAAGGGACGGATCGATTTCCAGCCCGCTGACGACGAACGCATGAAGGTGCCCGCCGGGCGTCAGTTGGCGAATGGCGCTCCCTTCACCGTCATCGCTGGCAATCCAACCCAGTGGATCTGTACGGGCAAGATGATCTACATCAAGGACATGGCCACCAAGACCTATGACAGAGTCCAGATTCCCCCACAGATGCAGGGGAAGAACATCACCCACAGCCCGCTGCCCTTCATCTTTGGCATGAAAGCTGATGACGCCGTCGCACGTTTCAAGCTGACCTTTGGTCCGTTCCACAATCCCGCCGGAAAGAAAGTCGCCAAGAACGGCAAGCCTCTGCGGAAAGTGCTGCACATCGTCGCGAATCCCAAGGATAAGAACGTAGCCAAGGAATACATCCAGGCAGAAATTGTCCTCGATCCCGAGACGTTCCTGCCTCTGAATCTGCGAACAACCGACCCGTCTGGCAACAAGGAAACGGTTTACAGCTTTGACCAGCCCGCTATGAAAGTGGGCTGCAGCTGGGGACTCAATAACCCGTTCCGCGAGCCGATGCTGGTGGGCTGGACCCTGAACAACGACGTCAAGGCTGAGTCGGAACCTGTTCGGAGAGCCCAAGCAGACCAGCCGGAGGCGAAGTAGGGTCGCCCCAAAAGCCGCAGCTGATTTTCAAGGAACAGGCAGAAATGCCTGTTCCTTTTTTATGGTCAGTCGGACGGTTCTTCCACAGCAGGGGAGCAGGGTTTTGCTGGAAGCGGGGCAGGCATTCCTGTCCCTTCGATCAGCTCATTCTTGAGCGATCATCCTCAATCCTCAGCCCGCTTGTCCTGAAAGACCAGCTGGAGCTTCTGTTCCTCTTTCAGGATTTTCGACTTCAAGGCAATCTGGTCGCGGACACCTGACGCACCGCCGGGGACGCGAACCAGGAGCTGCACGACACCTTTAATCACCTTGATCCGTTTGTCGGGTTTCAGCGGCTCGGGTTTACCCTCGGGATTGAGGACAAACATCCCTTCGGGAACCGCCTGACGATAACCATCGGTTCCGACGATCGAGCCAATCAGATCGCTGATCGGATAGGTCCTGCGAACCGAGCCGACCTTGATATGGATGACGATGTAATAGTCCTGTTTATGACCGGGCGAGTCGCCGGGCTTACCGAGTTCTTCCCGACGGTTGTCGCCAAAACCGTGACTGACAATTGGTTGGGCAAAGGCCGTGAACTTGCCCGCTTTGACAGCGTTTCCGGGAGCCCGGAGCAGGTAGCCACCCACTGCTCCCGCCACATCGGCGGAGCTATTGCCATCCTCGCTGCCTGCGGTACCAGCTGTGTCCGACAGTAAGGCGTTAGCAGCCAGATTATTCTCGGTGGCCTGGCCATCGAACTGCGTGATGTCGAATTCCTCGCTGCCGCGGGCCTTTTGAGCCATGACCAGCGGCTCTTCGATGATGTCCCCCAGCGGACCACCCGAGAGATCACCGTCGACCACCTGGATCAGAGTGGCTTCGTCGTCCTTCTGCATTAGACTCTGGTGAATCGGAATGGCCAGCAGCGCCAGCAGCACCGCATGCATCACGAACGAGATCGTGAAGCTTGACCCGTCGGGGCCCCGATACCATTCGGACCAGCTTTGGACGTTCGATTCCGTGGGGGGCGGTGGCAACGCAACGGGAGGAGCACTCGGCCGCCGGGTCAGTGGAGGCGGGGACTTCGCGGTCAGCGGAATCTTCCCCGACATGATGACCCCTTCCGTGTTACCGCGGGCCGTGTTTACGCTTTCGGCCCCTGTCCTCTCGCCAGCTCAGCGTCCCACTCTTCGAGGAGTGGCCAGTCGACTGCGCATGTTCCGAAGTCAGCCATGTGCTGATACTGAGTCAGACGTGCAATTGTAGCGTCGAGTGTCTGACGGTCATTACGGAAAATCGGTCCGTGGCTCGGCAACAGCCAATCGACATCGCTGTTCCGGATCCGCGTCAGCGAACGCAGGAACGCCGGAATGTCAGACCCGTGATGGGCATCGATGTTCCCCACGCACCCGTCACGGTAGATATTGTCGCCTGAAAACAGGATGTTCCCCATGCGAAAAGCCAGCTGGGCTGGAGCATGTCCGGGTGTGTGCCACACATCGAGCTTGAGCGAGCCGAGCGTCAGCACGTCACCCTCGTTGATGAGCTTGTCGAATTTGACCGCTGGCAGATCGATGGAGATCCCCTGAGCCGTAATTTCGGCATAGGTCATCACCCGTTCGCCCGTGGCCAGCAGCTCAGCGGCCTGGGGATGGCCGATCACCTGGGCGTTGGGCATGATCTCCTTGGCCCGTTTCAGTCCCTGGATGTGGTCGACATCCGCATGGGTCGCGACCAGGTACTTGCACTGGTTCAGCGGGAAGTCCATATCCCGGATGATTCCGATCATGTCATCGAGCGTATCTTCATACCCGACATCGATCAGCATCCACTCGCCCGCGTCGTGCACCATATAGATGGCACACCCCAAGCGACGCCGGGCCTGGAGATTCATTTCAATCACGTGTGGGAAGACTTCATGCCGGGGCAGCATGCGAACGGATACTCCGCAGGAGTTTGGGAAAGTCTCCAGCCAGACCGGCTGGAAATTGTGCGATGCCTTCAGTTTAACGTGAATCGAAGAGACTCTCAAACAGAGTTGGCGGGAACGGGCGTTTTACGGCAGGCAGGAGTAGATTCCACCCGGCCAGATTGGTCCAATGTGGAAACAACCGGATCGGTTCCGGTCGCCAGTATCCATTCAGGAATTCCCGGTCGATCATGCCTCCAGATGGCTTTTTTATCACCGGCACCGACACGGGAGTGGGCAAGACGGTCGTGACGACCTCGCTGTTGCGAGCGCTGATGGCTGAGGGGGCAAATGTCGCCGCGTATAAGCCCGCTTGTTCCGGGGCAGAGTTTTCGCTCGTCGAAGAGACCGGAACACCTGGTTCGCTCGAAAACCCGCACGTCGCGCCCCGACCTTACTGGGGAGATGTCGAGAGCCTCTTTTTTGCGACGCTTGAACGCTGGCCGCGCGAACGGATCTGTCCCCAGCGGTTTCTCACCCCGCTCAGCCCTCCAGCAGCTGCAAAGCAGGAAGGGCGATCAGTCGACGAGGCATTGCTGGTGGATGGCTACCGGTGGCTGGCTGGGCAGGCGGAAATGGTCGTGGTTGAGGGAGCAGGGGGCTTCTACTCACCGATCTCCGCGAACTGGTTGAATGCCGATCTGGCGGAACGCATCGCCCTGCCGGTGATTGTGGTGTCGCCGAATCGACTGGGGACAATCAATCAGACGCTGCTGACGATCGAGGCCATCCGGAAACGCGGGCTCACAGTCGCCGGAGTCGTGTTGAACAGCCTGACCCTGCAACCCGACGAGTCGTTCACCACGAACAGCGCTGAGATCGAACAGCGTGGAGTCGTTCGCGTGTGGGGGCAGTTTCCTTTTCAGATGTCTGTACAGTTGCAGCCGGGACCACTCCCGGAGACGATATGGCATGCCATGCGAGCTTTTGTCTCAGGGGGACGACGAAAGTGATCACTTAATGCTTCGTCGTCTCCAATAGAATGAGTGATCCATGACCGGTACCGGCGAAGGTTTTCATCACAACACTCCCCCCAAGCCCGTTCCGGAACAGCCTCTGGAACAAGAGGAACATTTCTCGGGCCCCTCTCCGCTCGGCAGCCTCGAAGCCTTACGGAAAAGTCAGAGCGAGCCCGGAACAGATGACTTGCTGACGAGGGCGAGTCGTTACAGTGACCTGGAAGAATCAGGCGGGTCTGTTTTCGATGATGATGAAGACGAGCCGGGTAGCCTTCTCGGTGAATTACCAGATGTGATTCCCAACATCTCCGATGGCGGGACCGACATTTTGAAATCCGGTCGAGCTGAGTTTCGTGACTTTCACGAGAAGTTTTTGAAGCAACCCGCACCGGAACAGCCAGATTCGAATGAGCGGCCGACTGAGTCCTGATCCCAGGTTCATCGTCGTCACTCCTCCGCAGTCGCTCTGGACCCGGTGTTCCCGTACGCCCCGGCTGGCCGTCCCGCGTGCAACTCGATGGGGTTGTCTTAATCTCACAGGGTTTTCAACGCCGGGGCTCCATCGTAAAGTGACTGACTCGACTTTGCACTTTTTGACAGGGCTCTTCCATGTCGCTGAATCTCGATCGTCGTCAATTCCTCGGAACGAGTGCCGCAGTGGCTCTGGGAGCTGTGGCAAGTTCGCTACCAGCTGCGGAGAAGAAGCGGCCGAAGCTGCGTATCGCGGTCAAACACTCGATGATCGGGATCAAGGGCGATGAACTCGCCAAGATGGAACTGCTCAAGAAGGTGGGGTTTCAGGGGGTCGAGATTGGCAGCCCGAGCGAGATCGACCTGCCCGCCCTGAAGGCCGCCTGCGAGCAGACCGGCATTGTGATGCACGGCTCGATTGGCTCGCTCCACTGGTCGCACCCGCTGTCCGATCCGAATCCCGAGGTGCGGGCCAAAGGGCTCGAAGGGCTGAAGACCTCGATTCGCGATGCCCACTTCTTTGGCGCGGAGACGGCGTTGCTTGTGCCGGGTGTGGTGAAAGACGGCGTGACCTATGAGCAGTGCTTTGAGCGTGCTCAGACCGAAATCAAAAAGGCCCTCCCACTGGCTGAAGAGCTGAAGGTCAAGATTGCGATCGAGACCGTGTGGAACAACTTCATCACCTCGCCCGAGCAGATGATCGATTTCGTCGATTCGTTCCAGAGCCCGTGGGTGGCGGCGTACTTCGACTGCAGCAACATGCTGAAGTACAAGGTTCCCTCGGAGACCTGGATTCGCAAGCTCGGAAAACGGCTGGTGAAGTTCGACTTCAAGGGCTACCACATGGAGAAGAGCTGGTGCAGCATCGGGGACGGCAGTGAGAACTGGCCCGAGATCCTGACGGCTCTGGCTGAAATCGGCTACAACGGCTGGGCGACCTCGGAAGTCGGTGGCGGTGGAGAAGAAGTCCTCGCCGACATCGCAGCCCGGATGAAGAAGGTACTGGAGCTGGCGTAGTCAGCTGTTCAGCTCGCTGTCCACCGATCTTCTCTTCACCAATCCGAAGGGTGAGCGAGGGCCGGCGACGTTGGGCTTCTCGCACGCTAATCGCTCGTTCTTAGCAGATGAATATCGACTTACTGAGGTCTCATGTCGCACGATTTCGAATCCGAAGTTCACACCAAGCTGACTCTCGAACAGTTCCTGAAGATTCAGGGCTGGGTCGATTCGGGAGGGCAGGCCAAGATGGCCATTCAAGGCGGTGAAGTTCGCGTAAATGGCAAGGTCGACACGCGCCGCCGTCGCCAACTGACGATCGGCGACCGTGTGGAGTTTCACAGCCAAACAGCTGTGGTTTCAAGCCTGTAGCGTGCAGTCGCAAATCGTGTTCACCCAGGACAGACAGGAATGTCTGTCCCACTTATGCCTTCAGTAGGACAGACATTCCTGTCTGTCTCTCTTGAGTGTGAGCTCGAATTCTGAAGCCGATCGGGGCATCTGCGTATTCACAGCTCAGGCGTCAGCGTTGTGTGGGTTCGTTGCCTTGGTCAAGGCACTTCGCAGCGGGCAGGCGGCGTCGAGAGGCGTCCCTCTTCGGTATCTTTCGAGTAGCTCGTGTGATCGACGGGCGAGCATGCGGCGTACTTCCCGCCGTTTGCCCTTCACGCGGGGGATCACCATATCGTCGTAGCCGGTCGTCTGGTGCCGCATCCACGCAATGACCGCAGCTTCAGCCCGCTGTTCGACCGGAATGCGTTTCGTTCGGGCGACGGTGCCACTGCCCACGGGGGTGGCGTGAGCGGTGACCGCGCTGGCCAACTGTTGCGCGAGGTCGCCATATCGCACATCGAACCCCAGGAACTGCAGCACAGCTCCGTGGAAGTCCTCGACATATTCCGATTGAGCTTTCACGCGTCGCTTGGCAGCTGCCTCCTGCTTCCTGGCAAAACTTTCCGTGGAGCGTTCGGCGAGCAGGTCCTCTCGAATGCGTTCGATGGTCTCTGTGGGAGCCCAGACGCCCAGTGAAAAGACCTTGCGACCCTTCTTTTCTGCCACGACGAAGTGGTCACCCGCTGCTTTCACCCGCAGGGTTAACGCTGCGTCGCCGGGGGGAAGCAGCACCCACCCGGCGGGGATCGAGATGACTTTCCCGTCAGGTGAGCGAACTGAGTGGAGTTGGGGGCCGGGGGAGTAGGTGATCGAGGGCATCTGACAGAAACGTCCTTGTTGCGATGTCGGTGGTGCCTTGTCTTATCGTCCACGGATGCTGCCACGGACCAGTCCGAGCCCGATCAGTGCGAGGACTGCGAACCCCGCGCTGGTCAACAGGGCTGCCTGGGGCCCCGCCTGGTCCCAGATGACCCCGGCGAGCAGGCTGGCTCCCAGTGTCGTCAGCCCTGTCAGGGCGTAGAACATCCCCATCGCCGCTCCGCGGGCTTCCTGCGGGGCGTGGTCGGCGATCAGGGCTTTGCCGACACCATCGGTCAGCGCCATGTACACGCCATAGATCGCCATCAACGGCCACAGACCCCAGGCCTGTGACTTCGGCAGCACGGCGATGGCGGCATACACCGCGGCGTAAATCGCCCAGCCCATGGCAATGATCCTCCACCGGCCCAGCCGATCGCTCAGCACACCGATGGGGTAGGAGAGCCCGGCATACGTGACATTGAAGATCGCGTAGACGAGGACCGCCTTCCAAGGTGTGAAACCGAGATCACTCGCCCGGAGCAGCAAAAACGTGTCACTACTGTTCGCGAGTGAGAATAAACCGAGGACCGACAGCACGGCCCAGTATGAGCAGGGCATACTTCGCCAGCCGCCACTCGGCACGGTATGAGCGCTATCAGGAGCTGCAGGCGGATCTGCTTCTCCAGGGGCCGGTTCGGTTTCCTGAACGAGCATTGTCAGGCCGAGAGCTGCCAGCCCCAATCCCGCTCCGGTCCAGAGAATGACCCGGTAGACCCACGCAGGCGTCTGCGCCGCACTGGCCAGGGTGTCCGGATCAGAGGGGGTTTCTGGGGTTCCGGTCAGCCACCAGAGCAGGAATGACGCGGCCAGAACGCCCAGCAGGGCTCCCGTCGTATCAAAAGCCCGGTGCAGACCGAATGCCCGGCCGCGCTGGTCGGCAGTCACGGCATCGGCGATCAACGCATCTCGTGGAGCCCCGCGCAGTCCCTTCCCGAAGCGATCGAGCAGTCGCCCTCCCATGACCAGCGGCCAGGTGGTCGCCACGGCGATGAGAGCCTTGCCCAGGACCGGCATCCCATATCCGAGTCGAATCCATTTCACGCGGCCACCGCCCGGTCCCTTGCGATCGCTGCGAAACCCGGCGTAGGCCGACATCAGTGCGACGAGCAGTACCGCAGCCCCTTCCATCAACCCCAGCTTGGACTTCGAAGACCCGAGGATCTGCACCGTGAAGAGCGGCAGAATCGGGTAGACCATCTCGCTCGAGACATCGGCGAAGAAGGAGATCAGGCTGAGGACCCAGACCGAACGCGGCAACGTTGTGGAATTGGCGTGTGTTTCGGGCATTAAAGCCTGCGTGCAGATTTCGTGAGCGGCGTGGCGCTAGCCACCGGCTCTGGTGGGGGCGAATCGCAGAGAAGGACACGAACTCGGCCATGCATGCGGAGCAGAGCCGAGGGCTTGCGCCCTGTCGCTCACGACCCGCGGACTTCACGACGCAGGGCGGCGAGTTCGGCTTCGATGCTCTCGGTGTGCGAGGCGATCAGGATCGTTTCTTCGCGGTACGGTAATTCGGTTTCGCCCGCTGGCGCTGTCGTACGGCGACGCTGGGCATCGGCCAGACGGGCTTCCAGAGCATGCAGAGTCGTCTTCAGGTGATCCCGCGTGGAGACAGCGGCATTCAATTGCTGTTCCAGGCCAGCAATCAGATTCTCCACCTCTTTCTTCCGGGACAGGGCATTACGGGCGAGGTCTTCACGATCCTTTTCCAGGTAGTCGCGGGCTTTGGTCATCCATTCGCCCGACTGGATCAGCTGTTCCGAAATCTCGCATTCGATGCGGGTGACGTTGTTTTCCGCAGTACGGACACTCCGTTTGGCACCGGTGACCCCGTCCTGGATTTCCTTGATGATCTCTTCGAGTGTGGCCTGCCGGTCCTCTGCTCCGTCGAGCAGGGCGGTGAGGTTGCAGGTCACGATTTCGGTCAGCCGGCTGAAGTACGGCATGTTCGGAACTCCCGGCGGAAACAGCATGCCCTCGCTGCCTCAGCGTCGCTTCGGAATGAGACAAACATCATGGCGCATCTTACGCAGTGAGGAGTGATCAGGCGAGATGCAGCGGCCCACAGCTGCGAGATTCGCCGATCTTCTCAGAACGTAAAATGACAGGCAGGGGATCAGTCGAAAACGGGAAATCGGGATTTGAAACTCGAAATCCCTCTCCCCATCTCAGCTCTGGTCCCAGGCAGGCGAGCGTCCGGCGTGAGCCGGATGGTGCTTTGTGCTTCGAAATCGGCAGGAAGCGTTCACAAGGCCACACAAACTCTCCGCGAGCTTAATAGCACCGGGGGGCTGACGCCGCCCCGCTCGCCGCAGCTCCAGCGGGCTACTCGCTGAAGACATCTTCGAGGGCTTTCCGCATCACGGAAGCGTCGGGCGAGATCTGCGTTCCGGTGGTCGCAGCTGTCCAGTACTCGACGCCGATGATGCCCTGGTTCACGAGCATCCCCAGACCATCGATGACCTTGCACTG
>CANJZR010000048.1 GCA_947479075.1 Planctomycetaceae bacterium | reverse complement strand
TTCCGTCCACGCTGACACCCACTTGAGATCGAGTGGGTGATTTCGTTTCCACTCGGTTTCGATCGCCCGCATGGGAGAGAGAAGTGCCACCGAGTCGACTGCGCTGGATGATCTGCTGGGCTGCGCTCTGGTATGGCCAGTGGATGACCGCGCTTGTGGCCGCTGATCCAGCGTTTCGAGTCTGTGCCTATCTCCCGGAATACCGAGTGGGTGCTGCTCCCACTCCATCGGTTCCGGGACTGACCGACCTGATCCTCTTCTCCATTGAGGTGAACCGGGATGGCAGTCTGGACGAACGACGCTGGAACTCCAAACACTGGGAGTCCATTCGGACAATTCGATCACAGCCGGGACTCCGCACTCATATGTGCGTTGGAGGTTGGGACCGCTCGGGCGGATTCGCCGAAGTCTGCTCACAACCCGAAACCCGGCGACGGCTGGGAAGTGCACTCGTCGCGTTCTGCCGACTGCATGAGCTGCAGGGTGTCGACCTCGACTGGGAGCACCCCTCATCCAAGATCGAACAGAGCAACTTCGCCGTCCTGCTGAGCGAACTGCATCCGCTCTTGCATGCCGAGGGACTGGAGTTATCCATCGCGGTGGCACCGTCTCAGAAACTCCCTGCCGAAGCATGGTCAGCAGTCGACCACATCATGCTGATGTCGTACGAAGATGCGGGTCGTCACAGCACTTTTGAATCGATGCAGCGACATGTGGCCATGCTGCTCAACCAGGGTGCCCCCGCTTCCAAAATCCTGCTCGGGCTGCCTCTCTTTGGTCGCAAAATAGAAACCCGCGAGGCGTTCTCTTACGCGGATATTGTTCAGAAGTTTGCCCCCCGGCCCGATCAGGATGAAGTCGAGGGCATCTACTTCAATGGCCCCGGACTGATCGCCGCAAAAACGGCCTGGGCTCAAACGGTCGGACTCGGGGGAGTCGCAGCCTGGGAACTGGGTCAGGATGCGACGGGCGACGCCTCTCTCATGCAACTGATCCAGCGCAACGCTCGGACAGATGAATCGCCCCGCCCTGTTGGAACAATGCCACTCCAGGTGAATCCGTCCCCCTGAAATGGTGACTCACGTTTCCCGCAATACTCTCATGGACCCGGCTATTTGACCACCCGATCGGATGGACTGGCTGTCAGCATCACCCGACGCAGGAGATGCAGATCGCGATGACACAGGAACCCTGCTGGAATGGTGTGTGAATGATTCACCGACTTGGACCAGACTCGGACGCAATGTGACGCGATGGTTCCATTGCAGTCACGGACCTCCCACTTCTCAATCTCTTCCCAGGGTGTCGAGAAGCCCACAATCGTCGGTTCCATGTGGATGCCGGTTTGATCCACTCGAATAGCACCGAAGAAGTCGACGATGATCTTCGGGATCATCCACAGTCCACCGGCAATCAGGATCACACTCAGAATCGCCATTTGAATTTTCAGACCGGGCGTCGCCGGGATTTCTGAAAGCAGGAATCCCCCAGCCCCGAACATGGCGCCAGCCTGCAGCGACAACAGAATGCCATTCTGCCAGCGTTGACGAGCAAACCCAAAGCTCAGCTGGGTCATTTGGCTCGGGGGATGGGGTTCGACCAGCGAATCACCGACAATTGACGAAAGAGAAGGAGCAAAACTCGTGTTATTGCTGAAATCCGCCATGGGATGTTTCCTGAGTAAAGTGCGAACTGATCGGCACGCGAGCCGAGTGCTGATCACGAGGAGGAAATCCGGGGTCGCCAGTGGGTGGGACTAAATCGCCGGAACCAGATTCTCCGAAGCGCGTGCCACGCGAACACTGGCGTGGTAATCCGACATCGGTTGCAGGGCATCCAACCCATCCACTCGTGCCGGGAATCCATTCCTCGCAAACTCTTCCACTGTGGCCAACAGGTGTTCACACGAGGTGTGGTCGATCAGAGCCACATACTCATCCAGATGAATCGTGACTGCCTCGGCCTCTTTCGGGACATGATCGAACTCTTCGCAAACATGCATCGAGTTGAAGCTCACCAGTGGCTTGTTGAAGTACATGTGATAGTTCCCGCCGACCATCTCACGCCGCCAAACGGGATTGGCAAAGAAGTCGTAGATCCCCTGAAAAATCGTGGGACGCTTATTCTCGGCAATGTCAGAAGCCTGGATCGCCTTGCGGAAGAAATACGTACTCAGCGCGAACTTGGCGACCGTGCCCGCAATGATTCCCCACAACAGGTCCGTCGCCAGCGTGGCGACGATGGTGAACGTAAAGATCCCCAGCTGCTCTTTGCCGATGTGAGCAATGTGATTCCAGACGAGCGGCTCACACATCTTCCATCCGGTGTAGATCAGAACCGAGGCGAGCACCCCCTTGGGAATCATGTTGATCAGATCACGAGCAAACACCATGTAAATGATGAGGCAGATCGCGTTTGTGAAGTTGGCCCACAAAGTCCGTCCGCCAGAAGCAATATTCGCTTTGCTTTTCACTCCGCCGGGGATGATGGTCAGTCCGCCAATCAGGCTGGAAGCGATGTTGCACACCCCCATCGCGAACAGCAATCTGTTCGGCTGGGATTTCCGGTGATACGGGTCAATCCGGTCAATGGCCATCGCGGTGGCCAGTGATTCCACGCCATCGATCATCGTGAGCGTGACGACAGCCATGATCGCGGCGTACCACAGGTCGCGCCGGGCAAGCAGCTCTGAGAAGGCCGGAGCATGGATTCCGTGGAACGGATCCTTCGGCAGCGAGATCAGGAAGCCTGGGCCCAGATCCTTCAGATGAAACAGCATGCCCAGTACCACGCCAATCACAACAGCTATCAATTGAGGTGGAATGATCTTGAGCAGCTTGGAACTCTTCATGCTTCCCAGCCAGAACAACAGAGCCAGTGTCGCAAACGACACTGCGAACGCCGGATCGGTCATTCCATGTGCGAAGGTCGGAATCTCCAGCAGGTACTGGTGAAACTCGTGAGCATGAACCTTTCCGGTATAGCCAAAGAAACTCGGAATTTGCTTAACGATGATCAGCATTCCGATCGACGCCAGCATCCCCTCGACCACGCTGACTGGAATGATGGCGCAGTACCTGGCCAGTTTCAGAATCGCCATAGCAAGCTGCGCAATCCCGACCATAAAGATCACGACGAGGAGGAAGTGATATCCTTCCCCCACATGTTCAGCGTCACCAACTCCTCCCATCGTGACCATGATCGCGAGCAACGCGGGCGCCAACCCAGCGGCAGGTCCCGCAATCGTCATATACGAGCCGCCGATCAACGGGAAAATCAGACCCGCAATGATCGCCGAGATGAGGCCGTAGACGGGAGGAACGCCCGAAGCGATGGCGATTCCGGACGACAGCGGCAAGGAGACCAGGGAGACCACGATCCCCGACAAAATGTCATGTCGCAAGTGCTTCAGGCCCGCGATGCCGTTCTCAGGCTTCTCGGTCGACTCGACAGTGGATTGGACATCGGCAGCATGCATGAGTTGTCCTCCGGGCGGATCCACGTCTCGTTCTGTGCCAGCAGCGCAGCGGACATGGACGGAACAACGGAAAGCAACCGGTATGCCGAGTCAGACGCGCAACTTTTTGCCATTCGCCAGTAAAAAGTTAGCCAGCCGGAAATCCGGGAATCGCCAGTGATCGAGTGAGCATTCAGGTCCAACTGGTCGTTCAATGACCAATCTGGTCGATCAAAGAATGCCAACACGCAGGTCGCTGGCTCATTCTTAGCCATTTCGCGACCCGAGCTGTTGAACAGTTCCTGGCCAGTCTGCTCAAACATCTGACACCTAAAACCAGCTCAATACCTCAAGTAATTGACAATCAAGGAGTTGCAACTGGCGAACAGAGCCAGAGCCCGGAGAGTACCGATTTTCCTTGGAACAGTATTCGCAACACTGAGTTACCCGATAGAGGCTCGTACACAACCAGACCGCAAATTCACCTCCATGTCCCAACGCGTCGTACGCCGAATCGCCCTGCCCATGATTGGACTAGGTTTGGTGCTGTCCGCGCTGGGAATCGCAGCGGCCTGGAATGTACATAAGCAACAGAACATCAGCTCAGAGCTGATCGCCATGGAAGTCAGCGGCGTGATCGCGATTGAGGAACTCCACTTGGAGATGCGAGAAATTCGCTACCAGATCAATCTCTTCCTGCGAACACAAAACCTGAATCACCTGGTGGAGGTCGCTCGGGCTCACGATGCCGCGGATGAACTTCTGGCGACCGCAAAATCCCTCGCCCGGGCCGACCAGGAACAGGAACTCATCCTGAAAGTGGAACGCGGCTACAGCAAGTTCTTCCGAGAGTTTCAGTCCCTGTCAGAGAAGCTCCCTGCTTCCAAGGAGAATAGCGCTGCCATGAACCAGCGGGTCGAGATTTCCCCTGAGCTACAGTCGGGGCTGACCCATCTCTCGGACGAAATCCTCACTGATGAAGTCCTCCTTCCCCTGAAGGAGTGTATCTCGGTCAACAAGCAAGTCGTGGCTCGTACCAACGCCGCCAGTCAGATGACCGCTCAACACCTGAAGATCGGCTTCCTGCTTCTCGGCCTGTGTGGTGGGGCGGCCGGGCTGCTCATGGGGACGGTGATCGCCCGTGCGGTGGGGCAGTCGATTGTCCAGCTCGACATCTCCGTTCGCGGGGTGGCGGGCCTGCTTCCCGAACTGATCGGTCCCGTCAAGTTCTCTCGTGTCGGCGACCTCGAGGGACTCGAAGCCGGGCTCAAGACCGTCGAGGAGAACATCTCCAGCATGGTAGGGCGTCTCCAGCAGCAGGAGATCGAGATTCTGCGCAGCGAGCAGCTCGCCCGGGTCGGACAGCTGGCAGCTGGGATGGCTCACGAGCTGCGCAATCCACTGATGCCCATGAAAATGCTGGTCCAGGCAGCCCTGGAGCGAAAAGACGGCGAAGGTCTCAAGGGACGTTCACTGCAAATCATTCAAGACGAAATCATTCGGCTGGAGAAGTCGATCCAGGCGTTCCTCGACTTTGCCCGACCGCCCATCCCGGTCAAGGAAAACGTGGCCATCCAGGACATCGTCCAGCAGGCCTTCGATCTCGTCTCCGCCCGGGCCCGGAGTCAGGCCATCACCATCACCCTGGAGCAACCCCTCGAACATGTCGTGCTGTGCGCTGACCGGCACCAGATCCATCAGCTGCTGTTGAATCTGATCCTGAATGCCATGGATGTTCTGCCCCAGGGGGGGGACATCGTCGTTTCGGTCACCCCATTGAGGCTGCATTCCCCAGAGCAGTCCAGTTCCAGCACTCCATCGCCTTCCCACGACTTCTACGACATCAGTGAACACCAGGCGATGCGGATTCAACGCGCACCTTCAAACCCCGAGACGCAACAAGTCTTGGATTGGGTCTCACTCAAAGTCATTGACTCCGGCCCCGGCATCCCCTTGGAATCACTGGACAAGATCTTCGATCCGTTCGTGACCACGAAGGAGACCGGGACTGGATTGGGACTCACCATCTGTCAACGCATTGCCGCTTCACACCAGGGGACCCTCAAGGCCGCGAACTCACCGACGGGTGGGGCGGTGTTCTCTGTCCTGCTCCCTTGCCTCGCCTCTTGATTCCCCACTCTTCACCAGAAATCGCTCACTCCGAAACTGCTCAGGTCGAGTCGACGGAAACAGCAAATACATCATGCCGAAACTACTGGTCATCGATGACGAGCCCAACATCATCTACACGATCCGGGAGACTCTCGGATCGTCGCAGTTAGAAGTTGTGTCGGCGGAGACTGCAAAGGAAGGGATCGAACAGGTCCAGCGCAAGCGGCCCGATGTGGTGCTGCTCGATGTCCGGCTTCCCGACATGTCTGGTCTGGATGCATTCGACAAGATCCACGAGATCGATCCGCGCATCCCGGTCATCATCATGACTGCCTTTGCGCGAACCGAAACCGCCATCGAGGCCATGCGACGCGGAGCGTTTGAGTACTTCGTGAAACCGGTCGATCTGATCGCCCTGCGAGGAGCGGTTGATCGTGCGATCCATACCAGCCGGATGTCGTACGTCCCCGCACTGGTAGGGCACGAAGACATTGAAGAGGCCCCCAGCGCTGACCTCATCGTCGGGCGGGCTGCCGCCATGAATGAGCTCTACAAAACCATCGGACGAGTGGCCCCTCAGGATGTCACGGTTCTGATTCAGGGGGAAAGCGGTACGGGTAAGGAACTCGTCGCCCGCTCGATCTACTCCTACAGCAAACGCAGCCAGTTGCCGTTCCTGGCAGTGAACTGTGCTGCCATCAGCGAGTCACTGCTCGAAAGTGAACTCTTCGGTCACGAGAAGGGAGCCTTCACCGGGGCGGACCAACGACGCATTGGCAAGTTTGAACAGGTCAACAAAGGCACGATCTTCCTCGATGAAATCGGCGACATGTCCCCCGCGACACAGGCCAAGTCACTGCGACTTCTGCAGCAGCAGCAGTTCGAGCGACTGGGGGGCAGCACCACAATTCAGACCGATGTCCGCATCATCGCCGCCACCAACAAGGACCTCGCCACAATGGTGGCCCAGGGGACATTTCGGCAGGACCTCTACTATCGCCTCTGCGGCTTTACGCTCAACATCCCTCCGTTGCGAGAGCGCAAAGACGACATCACCCGACTGGCGAACTACTTCCTCAAGTCCATCGCAGACGAGATGCAGCGACCCATCACGCGAATCTCGGAAGAGGCATTACGCATCCTCGAACGACACTCGTGGCCGGGAAATGTCCGTGAGCTGAATAGCGCGATTCGTTTCGCCGTGGTCCAGACAACCGGGGATTCGATTCTGCCAGCTGCTCTTCCGCTGTCGTGTCGAGAGGACGCCTGTGACCCGAGTTCCGTACTCCGCACCGATCAGTTCCGTCCAGAGGATGCTCCCGCACAGACTGGAGCATCCCTCGCCGATATCCAGCAGCTGACCCGGAATCTGCTCGCCAACGACTCACGCGACCTCTATCGAAGAATCCTTCAGGAAGTCGAGCAGGTCGTCTTCCGAGAGGTCCTGGAATCAACGGACGGTAACCAGGTCCAGGCGGCCGATCGACTCGGGATCTCCCGCATGACACTGCGTTCCAAATTGAAATCGTTCGTGGCGGAACAACCGGCGAAGGAGGCAGAGGAAGCCCGGTGACCCCACTTCGCTTTCTCTGACAGATCTGCTGCCACCCTCAAGATGTTTCATGTGAACGCCCCATTACCAGGGCAAAGAGGAATGAAATGACTGTTGTCGATCATCACTCACTGGACGAACTGCGTGCACGGTTTGAACGCGAAACTGACCCGCGCCAATCCAAACGGATCTGGATCATCTGGCAAGCTCGCCAGGGCCGTACCGAACCCCAGATCACCGCAGCTGTCGGCATGTCCCGCCGAGCCGTGCAAAGCTGGGTCCACCGCTACAACCTGTACGGACTGGAAGGCCTGGTCGATCGTCCCGGGCGAGGCCGCAAGCCCATCCTGTCCGAAGAACAACGCCGGTCAGTCGCTCAATGGCTCGACCAACAGCCTCGCTCCGAGGATGCCGACTCCCTGCGCGGCGTCGATATCCAGCAGTTCATCCAGCAACACTTCGGCAAGCTGCTCTCACTCTCCGCCGTCTACGATCTCCGCCACCAACTGGTCGACGACATGGTTAAAGAAGTGATGGCAGAACAGTGTTGATGAATTTCTGTAATTGATTTTCGGTAAACGACCCGGCCCAGAGAGGCCGGGTCGCCTCGTAATCAGAAACCTCAGCCCGTACGTTCGATCAGGCCAAGGCACCTCGTTCACCTGCGCGACCGGCAGGCACTGGCATCAAACTCATTGCATACGTCTTCCGAGGTTGAGACACTGAACTGCGACTCAGTGACCTCCTTCGCGAGAACGATCCGATGATGAGAACGACGCTCCGTTTTGGTTTGTTTGGTCTGGCCGTTTTGATGAGCTGTCTGCACGCGGTCGCTGACGAGCCGCAGCCGTTCAAGCTGCTGAGCCCGGCAATGCATCAGGTCTTCCAGCGGACCGGCACCGCTTTCGGCCAGGGGTTCGCCGATGTCGTCGTCCGGGCCGAGGTGTCCCCGGATCTGGCAGGATCCGCCTGGGAATACGATCTCTCTCAGCAGGGCGACACATCGGAGCGAGCCTGGAAGCCACTATCCGCCAGAATTCAGGGAACACAGTTCGAAGCCACGATTCGTGTCCCAGCTGGGAGCGGGTATTCCCTGACGATTCGTCCGCGCACGGACGGGATTGCTCCATTCATGGCAACGGTGCTCCCCTTCGGTGTAGGTGAAGTCTTCGTCGTCGCAGGCCAGTCCTACGCAGCCAACTGCAATGACGAACGGCTGAATGTCACCGACCCGGAAAATCGAGTCATCGCGCTCGACTTGAAGAAAGGCACCTGGGCCATTGCAAACGACCCCCAGCCAACCTTCGACCCCAGCGACGGCGGGTCGATCTGGCCGCCGGTGGGTGATGCACTGGTGAAGGAACTCGGAGTGCCCGTGGCCTTTGCTAATGTCGTGGTCGGAGGAACGTCATCGGTCGAGTGGCTGCCCGAGGGCAAGTTGCATCCCAACCTGATCGCCGTCGGAAAAGCTCTGGGGCAGTTTAGGGCCGTCCTCTGGCAGCAGGGGGAATCAGATGTGATCATCGACACCCCCACCGAGGCGTACGTCACTAACATCCGCACGATTCGCGATACAGCTGCGAAAGCGTGGGGCGTCAACCCGCCGTGGCTGCTGGCCAAGTCGACGCTGCATCCAACGGTGTACAACTTGCCCGATCGTGAGGCGCGGATTCGCGGCGCGATCGACATTCTGACCCGGTTTTCGGGTTTTCGCCCGGGCCCCGATACAGACACCTTGAAAGACGAAAACCGCGGTGGCGAGAAATCGCGCCGCCACTTCAGCGGGATCGGCCAGCGTAACGCAGCCAAGATGTGGGTCGCCTCGATCCGCAAAGAACTGTTTCCAGATCCCGCCACCAAGTCACTCCACATTGGGGTGGCTGAGGCCGACATCACACCGCCACTCGGGTTCCCGATGTCGGGGTACTACAACGAGCGGCTGGCGGACGGGGAGCTCGATCCGCTCAAGGCGAAGGCCATCGTCCTGCGCGATGGTCAGACCGTCGGAGCATGGGTGGGGTGTGACCTGATTGGGATCTCGACCGACCTCAAGAACGAGGTCCGCCGCCTGGCCTCAGCCAAGACCGGTATCCCACCCGAGTGCATCGCACTGTCGGCGACGCACTCCCATACAGGCCCCGACTACGGCAAGGCGTTGTACCTCAAACTCGGTGGCGAATCCCAAGAACCGGTACGAGCTGCGTACATCGACAAGCTGATCGGCGGCATCGTCGACGCCATCGCCAGTGCCCACGCAGCTGCGAAGCCCGCTCTGCTGGAGGCTGGGTCGGCCACACAGAATGAACCAGTCTCATTCAATCGTCGCGGCCTCACTCGCGACGGCAGTGTGAAGACCTGGATGGGGGCCAGCCATCCCGATTATCTCCGACCTGCGGGGCCAATCGATCCCGAGATCGGGCTCCTCGTCGTTCGTGACGAGGCCGGAACTCCGCTGGGAGTTCTCAGCAACTTCGCCCTACACCTCGACACGGTCGGTGGGCTCAAGTGGAGCGCCGACTACCCGTTCTTTATCGAGCGGAACTTGCGGCAGGCCAGCGGAGCTCCCTTGATCTCACTCTTCGGCAACGGCTGTTGCGGGGACATCAATCACATCAACCCGCGGAGCTCCGTTCGCAACAAGGCGGACTTCATCGGGCAGTCGATCGGGAATTCGATCATGCGTGATCTTCCCTCACTGCAGCCGATAGCCTCGCAGAAACTCGTCGTGAAGTCCCGCACGATCCAGCTGCCTTTGCAGGATGCGACAAAGGACGAGGTCGACCACTCGATCGAGATCCTCAACAAGGCCAAACGCAATGAGTCGGTCGATTTCTTTGACCACGTCACCGCATACAAGAAGCTGATTATCGACCAGATGCGGCACAAGGAACCGCATGCCAAGACTGCTGACCATATCACCTGGGGACTGAGCCGCTCTCTGGCGGGTGTCGGGGAGACACTGCCGGTCGACCTGACGGTCTTCACGGTCGGGACTGATCTGGCGATTATCGCCCTGCCCGGCGAAACATTTGTGAATCACGGGCTGGCGATCAAACAGGCCTCCCCGTTTCGGACAACACTGGTGATCGAACTGTCGAACTGCGTGGAGACGATTTATGTCCCGACGCGGGCAGCCTATGCCGGTGGAAGCTACGAGGTCACCAACTCGACGACGATGCCCGGATCGGGCGAGCTGGTGGTGCAGAGCTGCCTGGAGCTGTTGGGAGAAGCTGCGGCTGAGGCGACTGCAGTCACAACAGGAAAGTAAGGGGCCGTGGCCGGTCTCCTGGCTGGCCCACAGCATCCCAAAGCTACGTCAAACCGACAATCGGTTCTCCGTGATAGACCTGATGCGGACGATCCAGAGAGTCCTTCCAGACAATGGTCTTCGGCAGACCCAGTGACTGGTAAATCGTGGCAGCCATATTCTCGGGAGTCTGAGCGTCCGACTTGGGGTAGGCCCCGATGCGGTCGGACTCGCCGACGACGTTGCCTCCTAGAACTCCGCCGCCCGAGAAGAAGACGGACTGTACCGCTCCCCAGTGATCGCGACCGGGCAGTTTCGTCTCCGCACCATCGAACGTGAAAACTTTGGGCGTGCGGCCGAACTCTCCAGCCATGACGATCAGTGTGTCCCCCAGCAAACCACGATCATCGAGGTCCTCGATCAACGCCGACACAGCCCGATCGGTCGGAGGAAAGAGATAGTTTTTCAGATTGCCAAACGCTGCTTCGTGAGTATCCCACGCCTCGTCATTGCCCAGGTTGACCTGGACCAGACTCACGCCCGCCTCGACCAGCTGGCGGGCCATCAGCAGTGACCAGCCAAACGAGTTACGACCATAGCGGTCCTGAAGCTTGTCATCCGCGGCATGAACATCGAGGGCCCGATGAACACGACCTTCGAGCAGCATCGACACAGCCTTCTGTCGGTCGCGATCAAACTGTCGCTCTGCAGCTTGGCGATCAAGCTGCTCACGTTGACGCTGAATCGAATCCAGCAGCTGGACGCGGGAACGGAACTGGTCCTTCAAGACGCCATGCGCCAGTTCCAGCCGCGGAGCTTCGAACTGATAATCCGGAGGAGTCGTCTTTCCCTTCTGTCGCTGAAATCCATACTCGGGAAAGGCTCCGTGAATGTACTTCGAATCGCGGTAGTTACTCGCCTCTATGAACCACGGATCAAACTTGGCTCCCATCTCTCCCGCGAACTGACCGGGAATCGTTCTCCCCGTCACATGAATCAGCCTCTCCGGAAGTACTGCTGCGGGAGGCAGATTGTTGAGGGGTGGGACAACGCCGTTCACAACTGACGCCAGTGACGGGTAATCGGTCGGTTTGGGACGATTCCCATCAAAGCCGGGGGGCACCTGCGTCCGGCCCGTCAGCATGATGTGATGGCCGATGGAGTGTTCGTTGTAGGGATGTGTCAGCGACCGACAAAGTGCCCACTTGTCACTGCAGGCAGCGAGTTTGGGCAGATGTTCGCAAATGAACAGCCCCGGTGTCTGCGTGGCGATCGGCTGAAACTCGCCGCGGATATTCTCGGGCGTGTGCGGCTTCATATCGAAGCTGTCGTGCTGGCCCAGGCCGCCGGAAAGGAAGATGTAGATGACCGACTTGTGCCGCGCGGGCTGCGGAGACACGGCGTCTTCACCGAGTGCCCGCAACCCGGAGACGTGGTTTATTCCCAGACCGAGCAAGCCGATCGATCCGACTTGGATCGCGGCTCGACGGGCAACTCCGGGGTGGATGAAACCACGAGGGGCAGTCGGCATGCAATCCCCCTGCTCATGGAAAACAGACACGCCGCGTTCCCGACACATCAAGTCGGTGAGATCACGCGCGTGCCACCAGTCCATTCGTGAGCGACGAGACCGAGAGTAGCCGATCCACGAAACCTGAGGCAACTCATCAGGGGATCAGGCGACCGACAACGACGATGTGCTGGCCGCGGGGGATGGGCGAGACCCACGCCTGGGCCAGGACCACTCCGTCGACTCCCGCGCGGGCGGGCCACGGCGGCATGTCGATGTGATCGAAGTCGTGCAGGTAGCCGACGACATCACCTTTCTTCACATGCGTGCCGCACTCCAGCACGCACGCATAATGCCCGTCGAATGGAGCGACGGTGAAGCACTCGCGGTCGACCATCTCCAGCTTCATCTGATCTCCAGCTGCGTGGTGGGCGATCGGTTCGATCTTCCCCTTGAGCAGCCCATTGTTGATCAGGGCTGCCAGGACGCCGTGCCGTCCATATCGGACGCCCTC